>NZ_JBSFWJ010000027.1:0-72572 GCF_053592695.1 Saccharopolyspora sp. NPDC002578
CGAGGACAGCTTTTTCCCTCGTGGCGGAGCCACTCGGGAAAAAGATCCCGCAGCGAGAGACCGACTGAGGTTCCGCTACCCGGACACCCCAGCAACACCAGCCGTGGAAGCAATCCTGAAACCCGACCTTCCACGCACCACCGCAACCACACGCCCAAACCCGGGAAGGCTCTAAAACCCGACCCCACACGCCAAGCCGAACGCAGCTCTAAAACCCAACCCACACGCCAAGCCGAACCCCACTCCAAACTCGACCCCGCACGCCGAGCAAGGCATTGCTGAGGTGCCCCAGAGGGGGCGTGCGCTGTGAAGTCGGTGCTGGGGCGGCACCGGGCTGTTGCGGACACGTACGCTCTAGGAGTGCTCTCCGTGGTACCCACCCCCATCACCGTGCGTGTCCCGGCCAAGGTGAACCTGCATCTGTCGGTCGGCGATGCTCGCCCGGACGGCTACCACGAGCTGGTCACCGTCTTCCAGGCGTTGTCGCTCACCGATGAAGTGACGGTGCAGACCGCCGACGAACCCGGCATCGAGGTGCACGGCGAAGGCGCCGATTCGGTGCCGACCGGGCCCAGCAACCTCGCGTGGACCGCTGTCCGCCTGCTCGCCGAACATTCCGGGCGCGACCCGGAGGAACCCGGTGTGCGGCTCTCGATCCGCAAGGGCATTCCCGTGGCGGGCGGCATGGCAGGCGGCAGCGCCGACGCCGCGGCCGCACTGCTGGCGCTGAACACCTTGTGGCGCCTCGAAATCGGGCGCGACGAGCTCAGCGACATCGCCGCCAAGATCGGTAGCGATGTGCCGTTCTCCTTGCAGGGCGGCACCGCGTTGGGAACCGGGCGCGGTGAGCGGCTGGTGCCGGTGCTGGCCCGGCACACCTTCCACTGGGTGATCGCGCTGGACCGGCGCGGCCTCGAAACGCCCGGTGTCTACGGCGAACTCGACCGGCTGCGCGGGGACACCGGGCCGCACGGCGTCGGTGAGGTCGAGCCCCTCCTGGAGGCGCTGGCTTCCGGTGATCCGCGGCAGCTGGCGCTGCTGCTGGGCAACGACCTCCAGTCCGCGGCCGTGTCGCTTCGGCCGAACCTGCGCCGCACGCTGCGCGCGGGTGTCGAAGCGGGTGCCCTGGCCGGGATCGTGTCCGGTTCCGGGCCGACGTGCGCGTTCCTGTGCACCGACAACGACGCCGCGGTCCGGGTGGCCGCCGAGCTCTCCGGTGCGGGCGTCTGCCGCACCGTGCGGGTCGCGCAGGGCCCGGTGCCCGGCGCCCGGATCGTCAGCGATGAGCGCGCGGACCGGCCGACCCCGCCCCAGGTCCACGCCTGAACCACCCCTCACGTTCCTCTGGAGATCAACACCCCCGATGGCGAACCTGATCAATCTCGAATCGGTGAGCAAGAGCTACGGAGTGCGACCGCTGCTGGACGGCGTCTCGCTCGGCATCAACGAAGGCGAACGCATCGGGGTCGTCGGCCTCAACGGCGGCGGCAAGACGACGCTGCTGGAAGTCCTCTCCGGGGCGGAGGCCCCCGACTCCGGGCGGGTCAGCCACTCCCGCGACACCCGGATGGCCGTGGTCACCCAGCGCACGGAGCTGCCGCCCGAATCGACCGTGCGCAACGCGGTGCTCGATCCGCACGGATTCACCGCCGAGCACGAGTGGGCGGCCGACGCACGAGTGCGATCGGTGCTCACCGGGCTCGGCATGACGCGGCTCGGGCTCGACACGCCCGTCGCGAACTTCTCCGGCGGGGAACGCCGCCGCGTCGCGCTGGCCGCGGCCCTGGTGCGCGACCTCGACGTGCTGGTGCTGGACGAACCGACGAACCACCTCGACGTCGAAGGGGTGCGCTGGCTCGCCGACCACCTGCTGTCCCGGCGCTGCGCGTTGGTGATCGTCACGCACGACCGCTGGTTCCTGGACACCGTCTGCAACCGCACCTGGGAGGTCACCGGGGGCAAGGTCGAGCAGTACGAAGGCGGCTACGCGGACTGGATCTTCGCGCGGGCCGAGCGCAACCGGCTCGCCCAGCAGGCCGAGGACAAGCGCCAGAACCTGGCGCGCAAGGAACTCGCCTGGTTGCAGCGCGGGGCGAAGGCGCGCACGTCCAAACCGCGCTACCGGGTCGAAGCGGCCGAGGCGCTGATCGCCGACGTCCCGCCCGCGCGGGACACGGTGGAACTCGTGAGCTTCGCCAAGCGCCGGCTCGGCAAGACCGTGATCGACCTCGAAGACGTGGACCTGCGGATCGCGGACCGGACGTTGCTGGAGGGTCTGACCTGGCAGATCGGGCCCGGCGACCGGATCGGCGTCGTCGGGGTCAACGGCTCCGGGAAGACGACTCTGCTGCGGCTGTTAGCCGGTGAGCGCGAACCGGACGGCGGCACCCGCCGCGAAGGCACCACGGTGCGGCTCGCCCACCTCACGCAGGAACTGCACGACCTGCCCGGGGATTGGCGCGTGCTCGAAGCCATCGAGGACGTGGCGGAGCGCGTGCAGCTCGGCAAGTACGAGCTCACCGCCTCCCAGCTCGGCGAGCGGTTCGGCTTCGGCAAGGGCCGCCAGTGGACGCCGGTCGGCGACCTCTCCGGCGGGGAGCGCCGCCGGCTGCAACTGGCGCGGCTGCTGATGGGCGAGCCGAACGTGCTGGTGCTCGACGAGCCCACCAACGACCTCGACATCGACACGCTGCAGCAGCTCGAAGACCTGCTCGACGGCTGGCCGGGCACGCTGGTGGTCGTGTCGCACGACCGCTACCTGGTGGAGCGGGTGTGCGACAAGGTCGTCGCGCTGTTCGGCGACGGCAAGCTCAGCGACCTCGTCGGCGGCATCGAGGAGTACCTGCGGCGGCGCAGCTCGCTGCTGTCGGCCGACGACGGCGCCGTCGGCAAGCAGGCCGAGGACGTCGTGGCGGCCAAGCCGAACAAGCTCTCCGGAGCGGAGGACCGGGCCGCGCGCAAGGACCTCGCGAAGCTGGAGCGCCAGCTCGACAAGCTCGGCCAGCGCGAGGAGAAGCTGCACGTCGAGCTCGCGGAGGCGGCCACCGAGCCGAGCCGCTTGCAGAGCCTCAACGCGGATCTCCGGACCCTCCAGCAGGAGAAGGACGACGTGGAAGCGCGCTGGCTCGAACTGGCCGATCAGCTGGATTGATCCCGCGGCTCCGGGCGTTCGGGGCAAGCGCGGTGCGCCGGTTCCCGCGCCCGATTAGGCGCTGAGACGGTTCCGATGGTCCCGCGACGGACGTAATGTGCGTCACATGAGTCGGTTCGTGGACGGGATCGTGGCCTCGGCGCTCGACTGCGGCGGGGAAGGAGGCCGGGGTCTGGTCACCGGCGAACCCCGGCAGGGGCGACGCCGCACCTGGGCCCAGGTGCACGACGAGGCCCGGCGCATCGCCGCGGCGCTGCGCGACTCGGTCCGGCCCGGTGCCGCCGTCGCGGTGCTCGCCGCCGACCCGGGGCTGATCGCCCCCGCCGTGCAAGGCGGCTGGCTGGCCGGGAACAGCGTGACCATGCTGCACCAGCCGACCCCGCGCACCGACCTCGCCCGCTGGGCGCAGGACGCGGTGCGGGTGCTGGGCGTGGTCGACGCCGAGCTGGTGCTGCTGGGCTCGCCGTTCGAACCGCTCGCCGACCTGCTGCGCGCCCAAGGCATCCGGTACCGCGAACTCGTTGAGCTCGCCGCGCACCCGGAGGCGCTGGATCGGCCGGTGCCCACCGCTGAGGACGCGGCGGCGCTGCTGCAGCTGACCAGTGGTTCCACCGCCGACCCGAAGGCCGTGCGGATCACCCACGGCAACCTGCACGCGAACACGGCGGCGATGGTCACCTCCGCCCGGCTCGACCCGGTGCACGACGTCGCCGTGTCCTGGCTGCCGCTGTTCCACGACATGGGCCTCGTCGGCACCCTCGTCGTGCCGATGACGATCGGGATGGAAGCGGTGCAGGTGACGCCGACGGACTTCCTCACCGCGCCGCTGCTGTGGCCGAAGCTGATCAGCAAGTACGGCGGCACCGTGACCGCCGCCCCGAACTTCGCCTACGCCGTCACGGCGCGCCGGATGGCTCATGCCGAGGACGGCGCGTTCGACCTGTCGGGGCTGCGGTTCGCGCTCAACGGGGCGGAACCCGTCGACACCGGCGCCGTGCGGGCCTTCACCGAGGCCGGGGCCCGCTTCGGGCTCGCGGAGACGGCGATGGTGTGCGCCTACGGCATGGCGGAGGCGACGCTGGCGGTGTCGTTCGCCGCGTTGAACCGGCCGGTGCGGGTCGACACCGTCTCCGCCGACGCGCTGGAACGCCGCCGCCTCGCCGACCCCGCCGACGACGGCGAGGAAGGCGGCACCCGGTCGTTCGCGCTGCTCGGCAGGGCACTGCCGGGGATGGAGATCCAGGTCGTCGACGACGCGGGCACCGAGCTGGGGGAGCGGCAGGTCGGCAGGCTGCGGATCCGCGGCGCGGCCGTCACCCCGGGCTACCTCACGGCGGACGGGCCGGTGGCGGCCCAGGACGCGGAGGGCTGGCTCGACACCGGCGACGACGGCTACCTCATCGACGGCGAGGTCGTCATCTGCGGCAGGCGCAAAGACGTGATCATCATGGGCGGGCGCAACATCTACCCGGTGGACATCGAACGCGCGGCCGGTGAGGTCGACGGGGTCCGCGCGGGCAACGCGGCGGCCGTCCGGCTCGACGCCGGCAGTCGCCGGGAGCGGTTCGCGGTCGTCCTCGAATCGAAGACCGCGGGCACCCTCGACGACGAGAAGGCGCTGCGCGCCGCCGTGGCCTCGCAGGTCGCTCGCGCCGTGGGGGCGCGTCCTGCGGCGGTGGTCGTCGTGGCGCCGGGAGATCTCCCGAAGACCCCGTCCGGCAAGCTCAAACGAGCGGCCACCGCGGCTCTGGTACCGGACTAGGCGCCGGAAGGGGTCAGTGGAACCGGTTCTGCGCGGGCTCCAGGCCGTCGGCCGCGAGCGCTTCGACGGCATCGGCGCAGAGGTCCACGAAGTACCCGAGGTCCTTGCGCTCCGCGCCGGAGAAGTCCTTGAGCACGTAGTCGGCCGGATCCATCCGGCCGGGCGGCCGGTCCACGCCGAACCGCACCCGCAGGTATTCCTTGGTGCCCAGGGACTTGGTGATGGACCGCAGCCCGTTGTGCCCGTTCTCGCCACCGCCGCGCTTCAACCGGACGGTGCCGTAGGGCAGGTCCAGCTCGTCGTGCACCACGATCAGCGATTCGGGCGCGACCTTGTAGAACTTCGACGTCCCCGCGACGGGACCGCCGGAGAGGTTCATGAACGACCGGGGCTTGGCCAGCACCACCCGGCGAGCGCCCAACCGGCCTTCGACGACGTCGGAGCCGGCCTTGTGCGCCTTGAACTTGCCGCCGATGCGGGCCGCGAGCTCGTCGGCGACGAGGAAGCCCACGTTGTGCCGGTTGCCCTCGTAGCGCGGGCCGGGGTTGCCGAGGCCGACGATCAAGGTGGGCGCTTCAGGAGTGGTCACCAGGCTGCATCCTCGGAACGGGGGTCACGACAGGTGGAGCCGGGGTGCGGCGATGCCGCACCCCGGCCACCGGCCCGACGTCGTGGGCTCAGGACTCCGAGTCGGTCGTGCCCTCGGACTCGTCCTCGACGACGCCCGCACCCTCGGCGTCGATCTCGGACTCCATGTCCTCGGCGCTCGGGGCGTCGCTGATGTGGGCCACCAGCACCTCGGCGTCGGCGGACAGCGTGACCCCGTTGGGCAGCTTCACGTCGGAGGCGTGGATCTGGGTGCCGTCCTCGGCGCCGTCGACCGACACCTCGAACTGCTCGGGGATGTGCAGCGCCTCGGCCTCGACCTCGAGCTCGTTGAGGGTCTGGGTGACCAGGGTGCCGGAGGCGGCGTCGCCGACCAGCACGAGCGGCACGTTGACGGTGACCTTCTCGCCGCGCTTGACCAGCAGCAGGTCCACGTGCTCGATGTAGTTCTTGATCGGGTGCGCGGTGACGGTCTTGGTCAGCGCCAGCTCGTTGGCGGAGCCGGCGACCTCGAGGGTCAGCACCGCGTTCTGCCCGTTGTCGCGGACGGCGCGGGCGAACTCGATCGCGGGCAGCGACAGGTGCTTGGGGTCGGAGCCGTGACCGTAGAGCACCGCGGGGATCTTGCCGGCGCGGCGGGTGCGGCGGGCGGCGCCTTTACCGAACTCGGTGCGCGGTTCGACGGAAATACGTACCTCGGACACGGTGGTGCACTCCTCGTGACGTCGGGCGGAAATGAAACTGGTCGGCGGCCTGCGGCGGCGGGTGTGCCACTGGCGTGGGCGGCGCGTACCGGAATGGGGCGGCACCTGGTGCGAACGGCACCGGCGGCGTCCTTCGCGTCCACGAGGGCGAACACCGAGCCGCCGCGTCGATCACGCCGGGTGGAAGGAACCCGGCCTCGCCGAGGCAACCCGAACAGTTTAGAGCCTGCTTTCCCGGCGTGCGTTGCCCGGGGTGGCCCTGCGGCGGTCAGCGCTCGTCGCGGGCCGCGTCGTAGTCGGCGCGCGAGGCGACCACTTCGGCCATGTGCGCCTCGGCCCAGTCGGTGATGGCCTGGATCGGGGTGCGCAGCGAATGGCCGAGTTCGGTGAGCTCGTAGTCCACCCGCGGCGGCACTTCCGCGTGCACGGTGCGGCTGAGCAGGCCGTCGCGCTCCATCGCGCGCAGGGTCTGGGTGAGCACCTTCGGCGCGACGCCGCCGATGGCCGCGCGCAGCCGGGTGAAGCGCATCGGACCGGACGCCAGGTGCAGCACGACCAGCGACGTCCACCGGTCGCCGACGCGGTCGAGCACCGCGCGGGTGGGGCAGGCGGGGTCGTACACGTTCGGGACCAGGTCGGTAACCACGAGGTACTTATAGCACGTTGAAGTCACTGATTACCAATGGTTACCGTCAAGGTCAGGTTCTGGATCGAGGAGGTTTTCATGCGGATCGTTCTGTTCGGTGCCACGGGTTACGCGGGTGGCCGGATCTTGGCGGAGGCCCTGTCGCGCGGCCACGAGGTCGTCGGGGTCGCCCGCGACGTGAGCGGCCTCGCGGAGCGCCGCGGCCTCACGGCGCGCGCGGGTTCGATGCACGACGCGGACTTCGTGGTCGACGTGACGCGCGACGCGGACGCGGTGCTGATCGCGACGCCGGGGCGCCCGCTGGAGGGCGGCAAGAAGCTGCTCGACGCGGTGCCCGCGCTGTTCGACGCCGCGCGCAAGAACGGCTTCCGGCTCGGCGTCGTCGGCGGGGCGGGCAGCCTCCGGGTGGCCGAGGGCGGGCCGCGGGTGATCGACACCCCGGAGTTCCCGGAGGAGTTCAAGCTGGAGGCGAGCTCGCACGCGGAGGTGCTGGACGCGCTGCGCGAGGCCCCGCAGGAGGTGGACTGGTTCTACGTGAGCCCGCCCGCGGTGTTCGGCTCCTACGTGCCGGGTGAGCGCACCGGCGGCTACCGGGTCGGCGGGGACGTGCTGCTGTCGGACGCCGACGGGCGCTCGACGATCGGCGGGGACGACTACGCGCTCGCCTTCGTCGACGAGCTGGACCGGCCCGCGCACCGCCGCACCCGGTTCACGGTCGCGTACTGATCCGACTCCGCTCCGGGGGAGGCGGAGGAGCACCGCCGCCGAGGGGTGCCGGTCCGGCCATGTTGATCGCGCTCAGGCATGGTTCCACCGGACCGGTGTCACTCGCGACAGTGAGCGATCCGCGCGCCGTCGGCGGAAAGTGATCAGCCTCGCCGGACTCCACAGAACCGGGGAAAGCACAAGCCACCGTCACGGTTTGGTCGCTTGCGGATGACCGCCGCCCGACTCGGCGATAGTTTGACGCGCATGTCCGCTGATACGAGCTCTGATCCCGGCTCCGAGAGCACCGCCGCCGGCCCCCCGGAGGTCGAACCGGCCACCGGCTGGGCCCGGTTCAAGCAGGTCGGTCCGGGCATCATGGCCGCCGCCACCGGCGTCGGCGCGGGCGACTTGGTCGCGACCATGGTGGCCGGAGCCCGCTACGGCTACACGCTGTTCTGGGCGATCTTGGTCGGCACGCTCTTCAAGCTGGCGCTCGGCGAAGCGGTCGGGCGCTGGCACCTCGGCGGCGAGCGCACCATGCTCTCCGGCTGGCGTTCCCTCGGCCGGTGGGCCACCACCTACTTCGGCGTCTACATCGTGATCTGGGGCTTCGTCTACGGCGCCACCGCGATGTCGGCCTCGGCGCTGCCGCTGAACGCGCTGTTCCCGGTGCTGCCGGTCGGCGGCTGGGCCGTCGTGTGCGGGCTGCTGGGGATCGCGCTGGTCTGGTTCGGCCGCTACGCCGTGCTGGAGAAGATCATGACCGTGCTGGTGGGGGTCATGTTCGTGACCGTCGTCGGCACCGCGATCCTGGTCGGGCCGAACCTGCCCGCGCTGGGGGAGGGCCTGGTCCCGACGCTGCCGGACGGTTCGGTGGCTTACGTGCTCGGCCTGATGGGCGGCGTCGGCGGCACCATCACGATGGCCGCCTACGGCTACTGGACCTTCGCCAAGGGCTGGCGGACGCCGAAGTGGCTGCCGATCATGCGGATGGACAACGCGGTCGGCTACGTCACCACCGGGATCTTCGTGGTGGCGATGCTGGTGGTCGGTGCGGAGATCCTGCTCGGGCAGGACCTCACCGAGAGCGACAAGGGGCTGCTCAACCTCGGCGACGTGCTCGCCGCGGACTACGGCCAGTGGGCCCGGATACCGTTCCTGGTGGGCTTCTTCGCCGTCGCGTTCAGCTCGGTGATCGGCGTGTGGAACGGCGTGAGCCTGCTGTTCGCCGACTGGTGGCGGACCTGGCGGCTGCCGAAGGACGCGCCGGTGGAGACCGCGGCGGCCTACGACCACAAGGCGGGCATGCACAGCGCCCCGTACCGGATCTACCTGCTGTGGCTGACGTTCCCGCCGATGCTCCTGCTGATCTTCAGCAAGCCGTTCCAGCTGACCTTGGTCTACGGCGTGCTCGGAGCGTTGTTCATGCCGTTCCTGGCGGGCACGTTGCTGGTGCTGCTGAACTCGCGCTCGATGATGCCCGCCGCGCACCGCTCCCGGTGGCTGTCGAACACGTTGCTGACGTTGTGCCTGGTGCTGTTCGTCGGCGTGGCGGTCAACGAGCTGATCGGGCTGTTCTGAGCCGCGGATGTGATCCGGAACGGGTTCCGGAATGCTGGAAGCTTCAAATACGTTGGGCGGAGAAACCCCGAGCAAGGAAGTGATCATGACTTCGACCGACGCCACCACCGGGCTCCAGCTCTCCGCGGAAGCCCAGGACCTGCTGTTCAGGGATGCCCGCACCGCCAACACCTTCAGCTCCGAAGACGTCACCGACGAGCAGCTGCGGGCCATCCACGACCTGGTCAAGTGGGGGCCCACCTCGATGAACCAGCAGCCGCTGCGGATCGTGCTGGTGCGGTCGGACGAGGGCAAGCAGCGCCTGCTGCCGCACCTGTCCGAAGGCAACCGCGCCAAGACGGAGAGCGCGCCGCTGGTCGCGGTGCTCGCCGCCGACACCGACTTCCACGAGAACCTGCCGCGGATGTTCCCGCACGCGCCGAACGCGAAGGACATGTGGGCCGGTGACGACGGCTTCCGCGCCGACCACGCCAAGCTCAACGGCACCCTGCAGGTCGCGTACTTCATCCTCGGCGTGCGCGCCGCCGGCCTGGTGGCCGGCCCGATGACCGGGTTCGACGCGGCCGGCGTCAACGCCGAGTTCTTCCCCGGCGGGCGGGAGAAGGTGCTCGTGGTGGTCAACATCGGCAAGCCCGGCGAGGACCCCTGGTTCGACCGCCTCCCCCGCCACGACTACGACGAAATCGTCACCACCGTCTGAAGCGCGCCCAGAACGGCCTGCGCAGCAGGTCGGGTAGCGGAACCTCAGCGGCTTCCTCGCTGCGGGATCGATTTCTCATGTAGCTGCCTACACAGCGAAATCGCTGTCCTCGCGAGGAAGCCGCTGAGAACCCGCCGGTGGTCTTCTTGCTCAAGCTGGTCACTGCTCAGCGGCTCCGCCGCTGACAAGACGACGACCAATAGATCGTTCTGCACGGACCCCGCGCGCAGCGGCGAGGGCCGGTCCGCGCGCGCGGAAGGCCCGGCCCCGAGGGGGGACCGGGCCTTCCGCGGCTGATCAGGCTCAGGCGTGGCCGTCGAACAGGCTCGTGACGGAGCCGTCCTCGAACACCTGGTGGATCGCTTCCGCGACCAGCGGGGCGATCGAGAGCACGCGCAGCGTGTCGAACTGGTGCTCGTCGGAGATCGGCAGCGTGTTCGTCAGCACGACCTCCTTCGCGCCGCAGGAGGACAGCCGCTCCACCGCGGGGCCGGACAGCACGCCGTGGGTCGCCGCGATGATGACGTCCTTCGCGCCGGACTCCAGCAGCTGCTCGGTGGCCTTGGTGATCGTGCCGCCGGTGTCGATCATGTCGTCGACCAGCACGCACAGCCGACCCTCGACGTCACCGACGACGCGGTTCGCGACGACCTGGTTCGGCTTCGTGGGGTCCCTGGTCTTGTGGATGAACGCCAGCGGGGTCCCGCCGAGGTTGTCCGCCCACTTCTCCGCGACCCGGACCCGGCCGGAGTCCGGCGAGACCACGGTGATCTTCTCGTCGACGTAGGTCTGGCGGATGTAGTCCGACAGCACCGTCTGCGCGAGCAGGTGGTCGACCGGTCCGTCGAAGAAGCCCTGGATCTGGTCGGTGTGCAGGTCCACCGTCATGATCCGGTCGGCGCCCGCGGTCTTGAACAGGTCCGCCATCAGCCGTGCCGAGATCGGCTCGCGGCCCTTGTGCTTCTTGTCCTGCCGGGCGTAGCCGTAGAACGGCATGACCACGGTGATGCGCTTCGCGCTGGCGCGCTTGAGCGCGTCCACCATGATCAGCTGTTCCATGATGGCGTCGTTGAGCGGCGTGCAGTGCGACTGGATCACGAAGGCGTCGCAGCCGCGGACCGACTCGTCGTAGCGGACGAAGATCTCGCCGTTCGCGAACTTGTATGCCGCCTGGGGCGTGACCGTCACGTCAAGTTGCTTGGCCACCTCCTCGGCAAGTTCCGGGTGGCTGCTCCCGGAGAAGAGCTTGAGGCTCTTCTTCGGGGTTGCAGACATGGCACTCACGGTCATCGTCCCTCCCCGTTGACCCCCGTCATCGGGTGTCACTCATCGGATTGGTGGTCAGGTCAGATCCGGACCGCTCCTGCGCCTGCTGAGCGGCCTGGTCGGCGGCGGTGTCCGGGCGGCGTCGAGCCACCCAGCCTTCGATGTTGCGCTGCCTCCCGCGGGCGACCGCCATGGCGCCCGGGGGGACATCTTGGGTGATGACCGAACCGGCGGCGGTGTAAGCGCCGTCCCCGACCTCGACGGGCGCGACGAACATGTTGTCCGCCCCCGTCCGAGCGTGGGAACCGATCACGGTGCGGTGCTTGGCGACGCCGTCGTAGTTCACGAAGACGCTCGCCGCGCCGATGTTGCTGCCTTCACCGATCTCGGCGTCCCCGACGTAGGTCAGGTGCGGCACCTTGCTGCCGGTGCCGATCTCGGAGTTCTTGACCTCGACGAAGGTGCCGATCTTGCCCTTCTCGCCGAGCCGGGCGCCGGGGCGCAGGTAGGCGAACGGGCCGACGGAGGCTCCGGGCCCCACTTCCGCGCCTTCGCCGTGCGTGCGCACGACGGAGGCGCCGGGGTGCACGGTGCAGCCGGTGAGCGTGGTGTCGGGGCCGATCAGCGAGCCTTCGCCGACGGTCGTCCCGCCGCGCAGCTGCACACCGGGCTCCAGCGTCACGTCGCGGCTCAGGGCCACGTCGCAGTCCAGCCACACCGACGCCGGATCGGTGACGGTGACGCCTTCGCGCATCCAGCCGAGCACCAGCCTGCGGTTGAGCTCCGCGCCGAGCCGGGCCAGCTGCACCCGGTCGTTGACGCCCTCGACGAGCCAGGTGTCCGCGCACACCAGCGCGCCCACGGAGTGGCCGTCGGAGCGGGCGATGGAGAGCACGTCGGTCAGGTACAGCTCGCCCTGCGCGTTGTCGGTGGAGAGCCGGTCGAGCGCGTCGGAGAGCACGGTCGCGTCGAACGCGTAGACGCCGGAGTTGATCTCGCCGATGGCGGCCTGCGCCGCGGTGGCGTCCTTCTGCTCGACGATGCCGGTGACCTGGCCGGCGTCGTCGCGGACCAGCCGTCCGTAGCCGGTGGGGTCGTCGACCACCGCGGACAGCACGGTCACGGCGTTGCGGCGTTCGTGGTGCTCGGCGAGCAGCGCGGTGAGCGTGGCGGTGTCCAGCAGCGGTACGTCGCCGTAGCTGACCAGCACGGTGCCGTGGCGCTGGTCCGCCAGCGCGGTCAGCCCGCAGGCCACCGCGTGCCCGGTGCCGAGCTGCTGGTCCTGCACGACGGTGTGGACCTTGCGGTCGAGGTCGTCGGCGACCCGCGCGAGGTGCTCGCCGACGGCGTCCCGGCCGTGGCCGATCACGACGACCAGATCATCCGGCCCGGTGCCCGCCGCGGCCCGCACCGCGTGCTCGACCAGCGGCCGGCCGGCGATGGGGTGCAGCACCTTCGGCGTGGCCGAGCGCATCCGAGTGCCCTCGCCCGCGGCGAGCACGATCGTGCTGACCGCGGAGCCGAGTGCGGAGTGGGAATCGGAGGAAGCCGCGCCGGACGTGCTGCGGGGGGCGGGCCGGGCGTTCTCGCCCTGAGGCATCAACGCACTCCCTTGGGTCTCAAGCGGGTTCGACGCCGACACGCCGGAGTCGCCCTGGTCGGTGCGGTCACGGTGAGCATTCTCGTCGTGAACCGGCTGCTGGTGGCGTCCAAGCGGGTGAAGGGTAACCGGGGCGTTCCGTTCTCGCGCCGGTGGCCCTTGCCGCTTGTCCGGCGGAAGCCGATGCTACCCGTCCGGTCCACCGGCCTCCGGCTGCCACAGCCTTCCCGAGCTGCGGCTTTGTGATCAAGCGCCGTGAAACGTGGCGGGTTGTCGCCAGCCCGGCGGCGCGGTTTCCCCGGCCCGGCGGCGCCTCCCCGGCTCGGCGATACGACGCTCACGCAGAGTGCGCGCGCAAGCATCTCGTAGGCCGATCCGGGTGAATCGACCATTTCGCCTGACCGGGTTCGCGTGCCGTGTAACGAGGCTCACCGGGGAGCCGCGGCAGCGTTCGCGTCGAACCGATCAGCGCGGTTGCGGGGGGATCCAGGACTCCTGGTCGTCGGGATCACCGGAGCCCGAGTCGACCGCGAACGTCGCCACCTGGTTCCCGCCGCCGCGTTTCGCCTGGTACATCGCCGCGTCCGCGCGGGCCTGCACCTGCGCGCCGGACTCCTGCGGTCGCCGCGCGACCACGCCGATCGACAACGTCACCCCGCGCGAGAGCGCCTTGGGCAGCCGCGCGATCGCCTCCACGGTGCGCTGCAACGCCGACTCCGCCGCGTTCAAGGTCACACCCGGCAGCAGCACCACGAACTCGTCGCCGCCGTAGCGGGCCACGAAGTCGTCGACCCGCAGCGTGTCCCGCAGCGTGCTCGCCACGACCCGCAGCACGTCGTCGCCCTCGGCGTGCGAGCAGCGGTCGTTGACCTCCTTGAACCCGTCCAGGTCCACCAGGGCCACCGACAGCGGCTGGGACTCGGGCGTGTCCAGCAGCGAGTCCAGCCGCTCGTCGAGCGCCCGCCGGTTCGACAGCCCGGTCAGCGGGTCCTGCAGCGCCTGCTGGGTGATCGCGTCGTGGCGCAGGTTCAGCCGGGAGTTCTCCAGCCGGGTGCTCAGCGTCAGGTAGCGGCCTTCCCGCATGGCCCACAGCTCGTTCTCCAGGTCCAGCACGTAGTCGTGCACCGCGTCGCTGGTCGGCCGGTCCTGGTCCATCTCGGTGAGCTGCGCGTACTCGCGGGCGAGCGAGATCCGCAGCGTCGGATCGGCCGCGTCGCCGGTGACCTTGGAGCGGGTGTCCGAGAGCATCCGCACCGCCTCGGTCCGCTGCCCGGCGTTGACCAGGCAGCGGGCCAGCGCGATCGCCACGATGATCTTCTCGCGCGGGTGGATGGCGCGGTCCAGCGACCGCAGCCGCCGCAGCCGCTCGATGTGCTCCGAGCTCGGCTGGGCCAACGCGTGCGCCGCGCCGAGCACCGGGATCTGGTCGGCCGCGGAGCGGTCGGCGAGCCGCGGGAACAGCGACTCCCGCCACGGCACCTCCACGCCGAGCGCCAGCCCGGAGGCGGTGGCGAACCGCTCGCCCGCGGCGTCCTGCTGCCCGATGCGCTCCAGCCGCAGGCCCCAGCCCAGGAACATCCGGCAGCGGTTCATCATGTGCAGCGCGATCTCGTGCGGTCCGCCGCTCTCCCGAATGCGGTGCAGCGCGCGGGCCATCACCTCGTCGGCGGTCTCGTACACGCCGAGCTGCGTGAGCACCGACCCCAGGTCGATCAGCGCCGTCGCCAGCAGCCGGTCCCAGGAGCGCCTGCCCAGCGCGGTGTCCGGGACGGGCTCGTCCTCCAGCATCGCGAGGCCGCTGGCCACCTCGGTGATCGCGTTGTCCTCGCTGCCGGTGAGCAGCGCGCGCCTGCCGCGCAGCGCGTAGGCGTCGGCCTCCAGCACGGTGAGCCCGTGCCGCCTGCTGTGCGTGAGGAGTTCGTCGAGCAGCGGTTCCGCGCCGTGCGCGAGCCCGGAGGTGGACAGCCGCATCGCGGCGCAGTGCCGCAGCAGCTGGGCGACGATGCGCGGCTCACCGCGCCGCTGCGCCTCGGCGAGCAGTCCGTCGGCTTCCCGGATGGTGCTGCGCTGGCCCAGGGCGTCGCTGTTCTGGCCGACGGCGTTGAGTTCGCGAGCGCGACCTACCAACCACGCGTCGCTGACCTCGCTCAGCGCGGTTGCCGCGTCGTCGCGTACGTCCGTCGTGTCCTCGCGCAGCGGCGCACACCCCCTGCTGGCATCCAGGCCCGGCCGGGGCCGGGAGGTCGGCGATCGACCACGGTTCCCACCGGGCATCCCGGTGACCACGAGCTCGTCGTACCAGGTTCGCCCGCGGGGACCGTTGCTCCGCCGCCAGGACTCGAACCTGGACCATCAGAACCAAAATCTGAGGTGCTGCCTTTACACCACGGCGGATCGGGCGATGTGGTCCGCGGACCCGGCGCCAGAGCTTACCGCCACGCCGGTCGACCGTGTCCGCCCAGTCGACATCGTGGCATGCCCGTCCAGCGTGATCGTTCCCACGGGTGCACGAACGATCAGCGCCGCCCGACCCGGACACGCCCGACAGGTAGCGACACGCCGTAATTCCGTCGCCGGGGGGTGACGATTGCGCATCCACCAACTTACGCTTGCGTAGGTTACGGTCCCGTAGGATCTGCGGGGTCGACGCCGGATTCCCCCGGCTCTGCCGACCGTTTTCCACCACCCGACCCAGTTGAGGTAGTGAGTATGACCGCAGCGACCGACGTTGCTCCCGAAGCTTCCGGAGCCGAGTCCGCCGGACCGAAACCCCTGACGGCGGGCGACCGTCCCAGGCTCGCCCAGTTCCTCGTCTACGTATTCGTCCTGGTCCCGTGCGTCGCGCTGGTCGCGGCCGTCCCGTTCGCCTGGGGCTGGGGTCTGGGATGGGTGGACGTCGGCTTGGCGGCGTTCTTCTACGTGTTCAGCGGGCTCGGCGTGACCGTCGGGTTCCACCGGCTGTTCACGCACGGCTCGTTCAAGTCCAACTGGCCGGTCCGCGCCACCCTCGCCATCGCGGGCATGACCTCGCTGCAGGGGCCGGTGATCACCTGGGTGGCCGACCACCGTCGCCACCACGCCTACTCGGACCGCGAGGGCGACCCGCACTCGCCGTGGCGCTTCGGCAGCACGCCGGGAGCGCTGGCCAAGGGCTTCTGGCACGCGCACATGGGCTGGCTGTTCGACCGCAGCATGACCAACGAGGAACGGTTCGCGCCGGACCTGCACAAGGAAGAGCGGCTGGTCCGCCTGAACAAGCTGTTCCCGTTGTGGACCTTGCTCAGCCTGGTGCTGCCCGCAGTGCTCGGCGGCCTGCTGACCTGGTCCTGGTGGGGTGCGCTGACCGGTTTCTTCTGGGCCGGGCTGGTGCGCGCGTCGCTGCTGCACCACATCACGTGGTCGGTGAACTCGATCTGCCACATGATCGGTGAGCGCCCGTTCAAGAGCCGCGACAAGGCGTCGAACTTCTGGCCGCTGGCGATCGTGTCGTTCGGCGAGTCCTGGCACAACTCCCACCACGCCGACCCGACCTGCGCCCGGCACGGGGTGCTGCGCGGGCAGCTGGACATCTCGGCGCGGGTGATCTGGTTCTTCGAGAAGGTCGGCTGGGCCTGGAAGGTCCGCTGGCCGAACGACAAGCGGCTGGCCCGGATCGCGGTGACCGACTACAAGGGCTGACGCCCTCGGCTCTGGCTCGGAACGGGGCGGGTGGCGAGACTCCGGGGTCCTTCGCGCGTGATCGCGTGGAGGGCCCCGGATTTCCGCGCCCACGCCGGTGGGAGCGGCGATCCACGCTCGCCGGCCCCGTCAGGACCGAGCCGTTGCACTGGTGAATCCCCCACGATGTGTGCGGCGATCCGGGGAGGTTCGGACTGCTCCCGGCCCGCACGGATAGGGTGAACTCGTGGCGGGACGGCGCAGGCGCAGCTCCCCGGACTCGGAGGCGAGGCGCAGCTCGGCGCGCACGACCCGGGTCCGGATGACCGGTGAGGAACGACGGCAGCAGCTGCTCGACGTGGCCAGGGCGCTGTTCGCCGAGAAGGGCTTCGAAGCCGCCTCCATCGAGGAGATCGCGCATCGGGCGGGCGTGTCCAAGCCGGTCGTCTACGAGCACTTCGGCGGCAAGGAGGGCATCTACGCGGTCGTCGTCGATCGCGAGATGCGCGCGCTGCTGGACTCGATGGTCTCGGCGCTGTCCGCCGGGCACCCCCGGGCGCTGCTGGAGCAGGCCGCCGGGGCGTTGCTGGAGTACATCGACACGTCCACCGACGGATTCCGCATCCTCGTGCGCGACTCGCCGGTGGCCAGCACGACGGGCACGTTCTCGTCGCTGCTCAACGACATCGCCAGCCAGGTCGAGCACATCCTCGGGCTGCAGTTCAGCGCGAAGGGCTACGACGCGAAGCTGGCCCCGCTCTACAGCCAGGCGCTGGTGGGCATGGTGGCGCTGGTCGGCCAGTGGTGGCTGGAGGCGCGCAAGCCGAAGAAGGACGAGGTCGCCGCGCACCTGGTCAACATCGCCTGGAACGGCCTCTCCCACCTGGAGCACAAGCCGAAGCTCGGCAGCTGGCGCTGATCGGTGTCGGCCCAGGCGGGCCGGTGGTTCGAGCGGGCGCGTTGATCCGTTAACCGTCGAGCGAATGCGTAATATCAAGCGCAGGGCCGCGCCGACATGGGGTGATCACAGTGTGCAACAATGATGACACTATGAGTAGTGCACTCGCGTACGCTAGCGGCCCGCCCTTCACGCTGGCCGACTGGGAGTCGCTCGAACACGACCCGGACGGCAACCGGGTGGAGTTGATTGGCGGACATTTCCAGGTGACTCCCGCGCCCAGCTATGTCCATCAGGGCCTGAACGACGAACTGCGGCTCGTGTTGCGCCAAGCGTTGCGCGCGGAAGGGCGATCGGACCTCTTCGCGGTAAGCGGGATCGGGGTCAGCCTGTTCGAGGGTATGGGATTCATCCCGGACATCAGCGTCCTTCAGGCGCAGCGGGACGGAACGGTCAAGGTCGAGGCAGCGGAAGTGCTGCTCGCCGTGGAGATCGTCTCCCCGCGCACGCGGAAGGACGATCGCATGATCAAACCGGACGCCTACGCGCAAGCGGGTGTCCCGTTCTACTGGCGGGTCGAACCGATCCCCGGCGATCCGCCGACGATCTTGTGCTTTGAACTGACCAACGGGGTCTACGTCAAGTCGTGCGTCGTTGAGTCCGGTGTTCCTGCCACGGTCAAGGCCGCGCCCGTTCCTGTGGACCTCGATGTGGATGTTCTGTACGACTTGGTCTTCGGCGGGGCGTGAGGCTCAGGCCGAGGTGATGCGCAGGATGCGGTCGTCGGTGCCGTTGGACGTGGTGACGTAGAGGGCGCCGTCGGGGCCTTGGCGGGCGGCGCGCAGTCGTCCGTGCAGGCCGTCGAGCTCCGGTGGCACCAGCACTTCCCGCACGGTCCCGTCCGGGCCGAGGCCGAACAGCAGCAGCTTCGAGCCCTTCAGCGCGGTGACCGCGAGCATCCCGTCGAACCGGTCCCACCGCGGCCCGGTGAGGAACGTCGCCGCGCACACCGCCTCCGTCGAGCGCCCCGAGGACCACACCGCGGGCACCGCGTCCGGGAACCGCCGCAGGTCCGTCATGGGCACCGACTCGTCGTAGGTGTCCGAGCGGCCGCCGCGCGACGGGTCCCAGCCGTGGTTCCCGCCCGCCCGCAGCAGGTTGATCTCGTCGTCGGAGTCCGGTCCGTGCTCGGCGACGAACACCTGCCCGCCGGGGCGCGGGGCGATGCCCTGCGGGTTGCGGTGCCCGTAGCTGAACAGCAACCGCTCGGCGGGGTTCGGCGCATCGAGGAACGGGTTTCCGGGCGCGGGCTCGCCGGTGCGGGGGTCCATCCGCAGGACCTTGCCGCCGAGTCCGGCGCGGTCCTGCGCGGCTCGCGGATCAGCCGCATCACCCGTGGTGACCAGCAGCGATCCGTCCTCCGCCAAGGTCGGGCGGCAGCCGGAGTGCCTGCCGTTCGCGTTCACCGGAAGGCCCGTCAGCAGCGGAGGGCCGACGCGTTCGGCGCTGCCGCCGTCGTCGGCGAGGCGCCAGGTCACCAGCCGCACGTCCACGGCACGCCCGTCCTCCTGATGAGTCTGGCAGGTGACGAACCGCCTGCTGTCGGCGAAGTCCGGGTGCACCACCAGGCCCAGCAGGCCGCCTTCGCCTTCGGCGAGCACGTCGTCGAGGTCCGCGCGCACCGGGCGCAGCTGCGCGCCGGGGCTGGTGTCGGCGAGCAGCGCCAGCCTGCCGGGGCGCTGCGCGATCAGCGCCGTGCCGTCCGGGAGGAAACCCACGTCCCACGGGTGTTCGAGACCGCGGCCCAGGACCTCCACCCGCAACGTCGACGGGACCGGATCGGGCGCCCGGGTGCTCGGCGGGGGAGGCGCGCCGCCCGGTGCGCCGCACGCCGCGAGCAGGGTGACCAGGGCGAGGGCGGCGACTCGGCAAGCGCGCATCACCACAGTGTGGCACCGGCCGGGCACCGCACGTGGTCATCTCGGCGCGGCGGGTGCGGGGCGGCCGGACGGTGTCGGTGCGGAGTCGTAGGCTGGACGACGACTCCCGTCACCCGGCATCGCGTGGTCCGCCTGGGAAGAGCCGGTCCCGGCTCGGTCGCGAGCGGTCGCCCGGCAGGCCGGTCCCGCCGCGAGCCGGACACGCCCGCGGACTCGTCAGCGGTCGTCCCGGGGACGGGTCCGTGCGCGTTCGGCGATGTTTTCTCGGTGCGAGGGATTGCGATGACCCAGGCTGGTCCTGCCACGGCGACGGATGCGGCTCCGGCCGCGTTGCACGGGCTGCTCGACGCGGTGCTGCGGGAGGAGACCTTCCGCCGCGTGGTGTCGTCGGCGGGCCGCCCGCACCTGGAGCTGGAAGGCCCGGTCGCGGCTCGCCCGCTCGCGACGGCCGCGCTGGCCGCGGACTCCGGGGCGGCGGCGCCGGTGCTGCTGGTGACCGCCACCGGCCGCGAGGCCGAGGAGACCGCGGCGGCGCTGGAGGACCTCATCGGCCCGGACGGCGTGGCGGTGTTCCCGTCCTGGGAGACGCTGCCGCACGAGCGGCTGTCCCCGCGTGCGGACACCGTCGGGCGCAGGCTCGCGGTGCTGCGCAGGCTCGCCCACCCGGAGGAGCACGCCGAAGGCCCGGTCCGGGTGCTCGTGACGACGGTGCGCAGCCTGATCCAGCCGATCGCGCCGGGCCTGGGGGAGCTGGCCCCGGTGCGGCTCGCGCTGGGCGACGAACACGACTTCGAGCAGCTGGTGGAACGGCTCGCCGGCCTCGCCTACAGCCGCGTCGACATGGTGGAGAAGCGCGGTGAGTTCGCGGTGCGCGGCGGCATCGTCGACGTGTTCCCGCCGACGGTGGAACACCCGCTGCGCGTGGAGTTCTGGGGCGACGAGGTCACCGAGATCCGCCCGTTCTCCGTCGCCGACCAGCGGTCCTTGCCGGACGCCCCGGACGCGCTGCTCTACGCCCCCGCCTGCCGGGAACTGCTGATCACGCCCGAGGTCGCGGAACGCGCGGAGGAACTGGCGCGCCTGCACACGGCCGACGCGCAGCTCGCCGAGATGCTCGGCAAGATCGCCGGCGGCGCCGCCGTGGAGGGCATGGAGGCGCTGATCCCGGCGCTGTGCGAAGGCGAGATGCGGTTGCTCACCGAACTCGTCCCGGACGGCACGCACGTGCTGCTGTCGGATCCGGAGAAGGTGCGGGCGCGGGCCGCGGACCTGGTGCGCACCGGCCAGGAGTTCCTGGAGGCGTCCTGGATGGTCGCCGCCGACGGCGGCAAGGCGCCCATCGACCTGGGGGCCTCGGCGTACCGCGGGCTCGCGGAGGTCGCCGAGCGCACCAGGGAGATTGGCCTGCCCTGGTGGACGTTGACCCAGCTCAGCAGCGACAGCGCGGACGACGGCGTGGTGCATCTGGGCCTCAAGCAGGTCGAGGCGTACCGCGGTGAGGTGGAACGCGCGTTCGCCGACCTGCGCGCGCACACAGCTTCCGGCGGCGCCGCCGTGCTGGTGGTTCCGGGGCAGGGAACCGCGCAGCGGGCGGTCCAGCAGTTCCGGGAAGGCGACCTGCCGGTGCGCCACGCGGCCGAGGGGATCGCGGGCGAGCCGGAGACCGGCGTGATCACCGTGGTGCGCGGCGACCTGGAGGACGGGTTCGCCGCACCGGGGGTGGGTCTGGTGGTGCTCACCGAGACCGACCTGACCGGCGGTCGCGGCGGCACGTCCACCAAGGACATGCGCCGGATGCCGTCGCGGCGGCGCAACGCGGTGGATCCGCTGGCGCTGAAGGCCGGTGACTTCGTGGTGCACGAGCAGCACGGCATCGGCAAGTACGTGGAGATGGTGCAGCGCACCGTCGGTGGCGCGACCCGCGAGTACCTGGTGCTGGAGTACGCCTCCAGCAAGCGCGGCCAGCCCGGCGACCGGCTGTTCGTGCCGACCGATCAGCTCGACGAGGTGTCCCGCTACGTCGGCGGCGAGCTGCCGACGCTGAACAAGCTCGGCGGCTCCGACTGGAAGAACACCAAGGCCAAGGCTCGCAAGGCGGTCAAGGAGATCGCCGCCGAACTGGTGCAGCTCTACGCCGCGCGCCAGTCCGCCCCCGGTCATGCGTTCGGCCCGGACACCCCGTGGCAGCGGGAGTTGGAGGACGCCTTCCCGTACACCGAGACCGGTGATCAGATGGCGGCGATCGACGAGGCCAAGTCGGACATGCAGCGGCCCGTCCCGATGGACCGGGTGATCTGCGGCGACGTGGGCTACGGCAAGACGGAGATCGCGGTGCGCGCCGCGTTCAAGGCCGTGCAGGACGGCAAGCAGGTCGCGGTCCTGGTGCCGACGACGCTGCTGGCGCAGCAGCACCTGAACACCTTCGCCGACCGGATGCGCTCCTTCCCGGTGACGATCAAGGGCCTGTCCCGGTTCACCGATCCGCGGGAGTCGGAGCAGACGGTGCAGGGCCTCGCCGACGGTTCGGTCGACATCGTGATCGGCACGCACCGGTTGTTGCAGACGGGCGTGCGCTACAAGGACCTGGGTCTGGTCATCGTCGACGAGGAGCAGCGCTTCGGCGTCGAGCACAAGGAGCACATCAAGGCGCTGCGCACCCACGTGGACGTGCTGACGATGTCGGCGACGCCCATCCCGCGGACGCTGGAGATGAGCATGGCGGGCATCCGCGAGATGTCCACGATCCTCACCCCGCCGGAGGAGCGACACCCGGTGCTGACCTACGTCGGCGCCTACGACGAGAAGCAGGTCGGCGCCGCGATCCGCCGCGAGCTGCTGCGCGACGGCCAGGTGTTCTTCGTGCACAACCGGGTCTCGACGATCGAGAAGGCCGCCCGGTCGCTGCGCGAGCTGGTGCCGGAGGCGCGGATCGTCACCGCGCACGGCCAGATGAACGAGGAACGGCTGGAGAAGATCATCCAGGGGTTCTGGGAGCGCGAGCACGACGTGCTGGTGTGCACCACGATCGTCGAGACCGGGCTGGACATCTCGAACGCGAACACGCTGATCGTGGAGCGTTCGGACATGCTCGGGCTCTCCCAGCTGCACCAGCTGCGCGGTCGCGTCGGCCGCGCTCGCGAGCGCGGCTACGCGTACTTCCTGTACCCGGGCGAGAAGCCGCTCACCGACACCGCGCACGACCGGCTCGCGACGATCGCGCAGAACTCGGAGCTGGGCGCGGGCATGGCCGTGGCGATGAAGGACCTGGAGATCCGCGGCGCGGGCAACATCCTCGGCGCCGAGCAGTCCGGGCACATCGCGGGCGTCGGGTTCGACCTGTACGTGCGGCTGGTCGGGGAGGCCGTCGAGGCGTTCAAACAGCACGCGGGCGCGGAAACCGGTGACTTGGAACGGGAATTGGCCGAGGTGCGGGTGGACCTGCCCGTGGACGCGCACATCCCGCACGACTACGTGCCGGGCGAGCGGCTGCGGCTGGAGGCGTACCGCAAGATCGCCGCCGCCGCCGATCAGGAGGCGCTGGACGCGGTGCGCGCCGAACTGGAAGACCGCTACGGCCCGCTGCCGGAGCCGGTGCAGCGCTTGCTCAAGGTCGCCACGTTCCGGCAGGTGTGCCGCGAGCACGGCGTCACCGAGGTGACCTTGCAGGGCTCCTCGCTGCGCATCGCACCGGTGGAGCTGGCCGATTCCCAGCAGATGCGGCTCAAGCGCCTGTACCCGAAGGCCGTCTACAAGGCCACGGTCCGCACGATCTCGGTGCCGCGCCCCACGGAAGGAGCCGCCGGTGGCCGCATCGGAGCTCCCGCACTGCGGGACGAGGCGTTGCTCGACTGGTGCGCCGACCTCCTCGCAGCCCTAGCAGGCCGCCCAGCCCTGACCGTCTGACCAACCCCCGCACCTCAACAAGCGGCGGACGAAGCCACGCCTGCCTCGCGGCCGAAGGCCGTGCTCTTGCGGCGAAGCCGTGCAGTGGGCGGGCGAAGCACGCCTGCTCTGCGGCCGAAGGCCGTGCTTCGCGGCGAAGCCGTGCAGTGGACGAGCGAAGCGAAGTCCGCCTTGCGGCCGAAGGCCGTGCCTGTAATCGCGCAGCGATTCGCCCACGTCGAAAAGCCGACCACCCGCGGGTTCTCGGCGTTCTTCTCGCGAGGACGGCTTTTTCCCTCGTGGCGGAGCCACTCGGGAAAAAGATCCCGCAGCGAGAAGAACGCTGAGGTTCCGCCACCCGACCACACGCCCAAACCGACCGGGCGGGCCTGGCAAACCCCCGACCAACGGCGCATGATCGACCTGCGTTAAGACGGGGCCGATCGGTGGTCATCCTCCGCCACGAGGCAACCAACGCGCCCGTGACGCGTCTGCATTCGTGGGTGGACTCGCCGGTTCGACGTGCCGCCTGGTTCTGCCGGTAGGGGAAAGGACGAGGTGTGGATCGTGCGAGAGGACAGCGGCGGCCGAGTGCTCCTCGTCGTCCGGGACCGTCCCGGCCGGGGGAGGAGACGACGGTCCGCAGGCCCGTCGTAGCGCGCGTGGACGAGCGGGATCATCGCAGGCCCAAGCCGAAGCGCCGCGCGGGGCGGGTGTTCGGCCGCGTGCTGATCGCCCTGCTGTCCGTCGCGGTCCTGAGCACCAGCGCGTACGCGTGGGGCACGCTCAAGGGCTGGACCGGGGGGATCACCGGGAGCGACGTGATCGGCGGCGGGGTCAGCGCCCCGGACGGCGCCGTCGACATCCTGCTCGTCGGCAACGACAGCCGCACCGACGCGGAGGGCAACCCGCTGCCGGAGGACGTGCTGCGCGAGCTGCGCACCACCGATGACGAGGGTGGCGACCTCACCGACACGATGATCCTGATGCGCATCCCCAACGGGGGGCAGCGCGCCAGCGCCGTGTCCTTCCCGCGCGACACGCTGGTCGGCCTCGGCAACGGGCACGGCGAGCACAAGCTCACGGAGGCCTTCAACACCGAGCGCATGGCCGCGTTGCAGGAGTTGGAGGACGACGGCGTGACCGATCCGAAGGAGCAGGAGCGGCAGGCGCGGACCGCGGGCCAGAAGTTCCTGATCGAGACGATCGAAGACCTTTCCGGCGTGACCATCGACCACTACGCCGAGGTGAACCTGCTCGGGTTCTACGAGATCACCAAGGCCGTCGGCGGCGTCGATGTGTGCCTGGTGGACGACGTGGACGACAGCAGGTTCTCGGGCGCGGTGTTCAACGCGGGCCCGCAGACCGTCGCCGGCGCCGACGCGCTGGCATTCGTGCGCCAGCGCCACGGCCTGCCGCGCAACGACCTGGACCGCGTGGTGCGCCAGCAGGTGTTCATGTCCGGTCTGGCGAGCAAGATCTTGTCCGCGGGAACGTTGAGCAACCCGGTGCGGCTCGGCGAGCTGATGGCGGCGCTGCGCAAGTCGGTGGTGCTCGATTCGGGCTGGGACGTCGTGGACTTCGCGCAGAACATGCAGGGCATCGCGGGCGGCGACATCGATTTCCAGACCATCCCGGTGGAGCTGGTCGGGGAGTCCGGCAAGGAGGACGTGACGGTCGACGAGGCGGAGGTGCGGCGGTTCGTGGCGAACCTGCTGCTGTCCCCGCAGGAACGCGCGGTGCGCCAGCAGGCGGAGCGCGCTCCGCAGGAGCAGACCTCGCAGGCGGAGACCTCGTCGGAGGAGACGAGCCGGAGCCCGTCGAAGACGACGGTGAGCGTGTACAACGCTTCGAGCGTCACGGGGCTCGCGGCGAGCGTGCTGGAACGCCTCACCGGTGAGGGGTTCCGCTCCGGTGCCACGGGCAACGCCGAGGCGATGAGCTCGTCGTCGGTGCGGGTCGCGGTGGGTGAGGAGGCCGCGGGCGAGCAGGTCGCGGAGGCGCTCGGCGGCCTGCCGGTGCGCACCAGCGGCGCCGTGGAGTCCGGCAGCGTCGAGGTGTACTTGGGCGCGGACTACGCGGGTCCGGGGGCGCAGAACTTCGCCGGTGCGCGTCCGCTGCGCCTCGACGGGCTCCAGCGGGCGCAGGTCCCGGACCAGCCGATCACCGCGGCCGGTGTGCCGTGCGTGAATTGACGGGGCGGGGATGAGGGTTCACCCCGAGATGATCTCGTGAGAGGGTGATCGCTGTGAGCTCCGTCATCTCCCGCCTCCGTCCGCTCGCGTTGGTCGCGCTCTCGTGCGCGCTGCTCGCCGGTTGTGGTGTCGAACCCGGCCGGGTCGGTGCGGCGGCCTTGGTGGGCGACGCGCGGATCCCGGTCAGCGAGGTGCAGGGCCGGTACCGCGCCGTGCTGGACAAGGAGCCGGAAGCCAAGGCGCAGCTCGCGGAGCAGGAGCAGCTCGGCGAGTTCGGCCGCAGGCTCGCCGGTGATCTGGCGCGCCGGGCGCTGGTGGACCAGGCTGCGAAGGACGAGGGCCTGCGGGTGGACGAGCGGCGGGTCCGCGAGGTGATCGACTCCGCGGGCGGCGAGCAGGCCGCCAGCGCCGGGCAGATCTACACCGCCGACGACATGGCGGCCGTGGTGCGCAGCAAGCTGCTGACCGCCGAGCTCGGCCGCCGCTACATCGACCGGGTCTCCATCACCTACGACGTCACTTCCGCCGCCACCCGCGGTGAGGCGGAGCAGAAGGCGCGGCGGATGGCGCGCGGCGACGCGGAGTCGACCGCCGTCGTCACGGCCGATCAGCAGGCCGGCCAGGGCGCGGCGGCGGATCAGCGGCTGCGTTCGGCGGATGTGCCCGACTTGGCGGCGGGCACTCCGCTGTTCGGTGCGCAGGCGGGCACCGCGATGGCCTTCGAGCTGCAACCGCAGTCCGGCCAGTGGTCGGTGGTGCGGATCAAGCGGCGCGACGTCGCCCCGGCACCGCCCAAGCCGAGCGCGGCGGGTGCGGACGAGATGCGGATGCAGTCCTTCGGCGATCAGCTGCTGCGGGTGACCGCCCAGCGGGTCGGTGTCGAGCTGAGCCCGCGCTACGGAGTCTGGGACCAGCTCGCGCTGGGGGCGGCTCCGAACAAGGACGAGACGATCGGGTTCGTCTTCCCCGCCGCCGACCGCTCCTGATCGCCGGTCCGCTGCCGGTTTCCGGGCGGCCGCGCCGATCTCGATGAGCCGCCCGACCACCGAAGATCACCCGCATGGGGTGACGCGCCGGTGTGTCGGACGGGGTGCGCCGGTGCGCCGGGGGCAGGCTCGGCGATATGGATCAAGCGTTGCGGCGAGGGCGAGAATCGTGGTTGCGACAATCGCACCATGCAGAGTGCACGTTCGGCGGATCACGTGACCGGCGACCGTCCGAACACCCCGTCCGGGGCGTTCGGGACGAGCGCGGATTCCCCATCCCGGCCGGTGGTTCCGGGGTCGGCGGTGGTCGTCGTGGACGACCGGCTCGGGGACGTGATCCCGGCGGCGGCGGTGCCCGCGCTGCGCCGTGCGGCGGCGGTCTACGTCGCACCGGGTCTGTCGGCGGCGACGGTGGAGGCGCTCGACGAACCCCCGGCTCCGGCCGTGGAGGCGTTGCTGGACCAGGCCGCGCGGGAGCCGATCGTCCTGGTCGCGCCGGACCTGAAGTCGACGCAGGCGCAGGCGTTGCGCGAAGCCGGTGCGGCGTTGCTCGGTTCGCATCCGCCGGTGGGCGTCGAGCTGCTGGACGCGGTGACGGTGATGGATCGGCTGCGCTCTCCGGGCGGTTGCCCGTGGGACGCGGAGCAGGACCACGATTCGCTGCGCCGCTACCTGGTGGAGGAGACCTACGAGCTGCTGGACGCGATCGACCAGCGGGATCGCCCGTCGTTGCGCGAGGAACTGGGCGACGTGCTGCTGCAGGTCCTGTTCCACGCCCGGATCGCGGCCGAGGACGCCGCCGATCCGTTCGGGGTGGACGAGGTGGCCGCCGACCTGGTGGGCAAGCTGGTGTCCCGGCACCCGCACGTGTTCACCGAGGTCGAGTCCGTGCACGACGCGGAGTCCCAGCAGCTGCGCTGGGATGAGCTCAAGCAACGGGAGAAGCAGCGGGAGTCCATCGTGGACGGTGTCGCGACCGGTCAGCCCGCCGCCGCGCTGGCGGCGAAGCTGGTGCAGCGGGCCGAGCGGGCCGGAGTGCCGCGCGAACTGGTCGCGGTCGGGGAATCACCCGGTGCGGTCTTGTTCGACCTCGTCGCCCGCGCCAGGCTGGCCGGAGATGATCCGGAGGACGACCTGCGCACCGCCGCGCTCGCCTTCGCCGGCCGGGTCCGGGACGCCGAGGCCGCCGCGCGCAACGACGGTCAGGACCCGCACGCGCTCGGCTCCGAGCAGTGGAGCCGCTACTGGAGCACGGCCGTCGGGGAGTGACGCGGAACGCGGGCTCCTTCGCGCCACGCCGCGGGAGGAGTCGGCTCGGCTTCGAGGATTGACGGGCCGATGGGCCACCACCTGCGGAGATCGTTCCGATGTGTCCTCAGTGGACAGATGTGGTCGCCTTCGCTCACGGGGCGAACCGCGAGGCCGCCGGAATCGTTGTCCTGGTCGGTGCTCGCATCGCAACGTGCGAAAAGTCCGGTTCGCCACTGAGCACGACCTGACATGTGCACACTGGAGTGGGAGAGGGAGGACATTCGTGTCGCAGCAACTGAGCACGTGCAGACCGTGGCGGCTCGCCGGAGTGGTACCGATCATCGCACTGCTCGTCTCGTGCGGCTCGGAACCGAGCAGTTCTCGCCAACAGACCCAGCCGAGCGTGCAGGCCGATCCCCCCACCGCGGTGGCGCCCCCGGACGGCGGCGTCACCCCGCCACCGCTGACGGTCCTGCCCGCGGGTACCCCGCCGCTGCCTACCACCGAGCGACCGCAGCTCCAGCTCGAAGCCTGGTCGGAGTCGATGTCCGACGAGCTCAACATCCCCCGGGCGGCATTGCAGGCCTACGGCTACGCGGCCCGCGCGGCCGAGGCCAGCCACCCGGGTTGCGGGCTGACCTGGACGACGCTCGCGGGCATCGGCGCCATCGAATCCAGCCACGGCCGCTTCAACGGTGCTCGCCTGGACGAGACGGGCAGGCCCAGCGTGCCGATCATCGGCCTGCCGCTGGACGGCAGCCACGGCGTCAAGCGCATCGACGACACCGACGGTGGACTGCTCGACGGCGACCCGGTGTTCGACCGGGCCATCGGGCCGCTGCAGTTCATCCCCACGACCTGGGAGCGGTGGGCCGCCGACGCGGACGGCGACGGCGTCGCGGACCCGCACGACATCGACGACGCGGCGCTCGCCGCGGCGCAGTACCTGTGCACCGTCGGCGGCGACATGAACGACCCGGACCGGTTCTGGGCCGCGTTGCTCGACTACAACGAGAGCCACGACTACGGCCAGGACGTGCTCGACCACGCCGACCACTACGGCAAGACCAGCCGGACCCTGAGCGCGGAGGGCGGACGATGATCCCGTGGCGCGCGGAGGGACGGTTTCCGCTGGGTGCGGTCGTCTCCGGAAGTGGGTCGATTTGTGCTCGCTCCTAGTTCTCCCGGATACCGCCAAGTAACCTGATCGCGTGACCGTCCCCACCGCATCCCGGCTGCGTGGCGTAGTCGCCGCCGTCGGGCGGTTGGCCGTCGCGCTGGCCCTCGTAGCCGCGATGGGGGCCGGCGTCGCGCTGGCCTCGACCCTGAGCCGCCCGGAGGCCGCGCCCGAAGCCGGTCCGCCGCCGGAACAGGTCGTGGAACCGGCGCCGGTCCTGCCCGGCTCCGCCGCGCCGCTCGCGCAGGAACCCGCGCAGCAGCCCGCCCCCGTCGGTGAAGACCCCGTGCGGGAGTGGGCGGATCAGGTCGCCTCCGTGGTCGACGTGCCGTCCCGCGCGCTGCTCGCCTACGTCAACGCGGACCTGGCGATGCGCCAGTACAAGCCGGACTGCCGGATCTCCTGGGCCACCATCGCCGGGATCGGCCGCATCGAGTCCAACCACGGCCGCTACGGGAACCGGGTGCTCGGCGACGACGGAATGCCCTCGCAGCCGATCATCGGGATCGCGCTGGACGGCACTCCCGGCGTGCGTGCCATCGGCGACACCGATGGTGGCGCGCTGGACGGTGACCCCACGCACGATCGCGCGGTCGGGCCGATGCAGTTCATCCCGTCGACCTGGCGGAAGTGGGCCACCGACGGCAACGGCGACGGGCTCGGCGACCCGCAGAACCTCGACGACGCGGCGATGGCCGCCGGTCGGTACCTGTGCTCCAGCGGGCGCGACCTGACCACCGGTGACGGTTGGTGGGGCGCGGTGATGTCGTACAACAACTCCGTCGAGTACGGGCAGAAGGTCTACGCGATCGCCGAGAGCTATTCGAAGGCCGCCAGCAGGCGGCAGTGACCCTCCCGCGCGGAGGAGCACGCCGCGTCCGGATCACCGCGACCCGCCGGGCACGACGTGCTCGGCGGATCGCGGTCAGCCGTCGCGGCGGGCGAGCCTGGCGTTGATCTCGCCCAGCGCTTCCTGGTACGCGGGAACGGGGTGCATCGTGGCGGCCATCTTCACCTGGCTGCGGGCTTCCCGGAGCCGGCCCTGCCGCTGGAGCGTGCGGCCCAGGACCAGCCGGGCGTAGTGGTCGGACGGGTCGAGTTCGATCACCCGCAGGAACGCGAGCTCGGCCCGGCGGAATTGGGCGGAGAACAGGTAGGCCCTGCCGAGCAGCAACTGCACGGAGGGCTTGTCCTCGGCGATGTCGAGTACGGGTTGCAGTGCGCGGAGAGCTTCCCAAGGTCGGCGCTGGGCTACCAGGCTCTCCGCCCGGCGGAACGCTTCAACGGTGCCTTCGCTGCTCATGACCCGGACAACGGTACGTGCCGACCCCGGTGCGCATCGACGTCCGAGCGGATGTTATCGCCCGCCGTCCCAGCATGTGGTGATCACGCCCCGTGGTGATCTGATCGATCACGACGGGCGGGGCGTACGACACACCAAGTCGGCCGCGTCGACGCCGACGCCACCGATAGGCTCATGGTCGGTCGTCGGGCGTTCGGCGCCCGCTCGCGCGTCCAACGGCGAGGCGGGCGGGCCGCCCATACCTCAAACCCTGGTTAGGAGCACACGTGGCGATCATCGAGCAGGTCGGCGCCCGCGAGATCCTGGACTCGCGCGGTAACCCCACCGTCGAGGTCGAAGTGGCACTGGAAGACGGCACGCTGGCCCGCGCCGCGGTCCCCTCGGGCGCCTCCACCGGTGAGCACGAGGCGGTCGAACTGCGGGACGGCGACGCCGAGCGCTACGGCGGCAAGGGCGTCGAGAAGGCCGTGGAAGCGGTGCTGGACGAGATCGGCCCCGAGCTGGCCGGTCTCGACGCGACCGAGCAGCGCGTGGTGGACCAGAAGCTCGTCGACCTCGACGGCACCCCCGGCAAGTCCCGGCTGGGCGCCAACGCGATCCTCGGCGCCTCGCTCGCGGTCGCCAAGGCCGCGGCGGACTCCGCGGGGCTGGAGCTGTTCCGCTACGTCGGCGGACCGAACGCGCACGTGCTGCCGGTCCCGATGATGAACATCCTCAACGGCGGCGCGCACGCCGACACCGGTGTGGACGTGCAGGAGTTCATGATCGCCCCGGTCGGCGCGGACTCCTTCTCCGACGCGCTGCGCTGGGGCGCGGAGACCTACCACGCGCTGAAGTCGGTGCTCAAGGCCAAGGGCCTGCCCACCGGCCTGGGCGACGAGGGCGGTTTCGCCCCGGACCTGCCGAACAACCGCGAGGCGCTGGACCTCATCGCCGTCGCCGTGGACAAGGCCGGCTTCAAGCTGGGCACCGACATCGTGCTCGCGCTCGACGTGGCCGCCACCGAGTTCTTCGAGGACGGCGCCTACACCTTCGAGAAGGCCAAGCGCAGCGCCGAGCAGATGACCGGTTACTACACCGAGCTGCTCGACAACTACCCGCTGGTCTCCATCGAGGACCCGCTGGGCGAGGACGACTGGGACGGCTGGGTGCAGCTGACCAGCGAGCTCGGCGAGCGCGTGCAGCTGGTCGGCGACGACCTGTTCGTCACGAACCCGGAGCGCCTCGAAGAGGGCATCAACCGCCGCGCGGGCAACGCGCTGCTGGTGAAGGTCAACCAGATCGGCACGCTCTCGGAGACGCTGGACGCGGTCAACCTGGCCAACTCCTGCGGTTACAAGAGCATGATGAGCCACCGCTCCGGCGAGACCGAGGACACCACCATCGCCGACCTCGCGGTGGCCACCGGCTGCGGCCAGATCAAGACCGGTGCCCCGGCGCGCAGCGAGCGGGTCGCCAAGTACAACCAGCTGCTGCGCATCGAGGAAGCGCTCGGGGATGCCGCCCGCTACGCGGGTGAACTGGCTTTCCCGCGGCTCAACCCCGAGGCGTGACATCCTGGTCACCAGCGGTCGGAACGGCCGGGTGACCACGACGACAGGTGCGGACGATGCCGAGCGGGCGATCTTCTGATCGACAGCAGCGCCGTCGGGCAGGCACGGCCTCCTCGACGCGCGGGAACGGCGCGAAGCGCCGTTCGGATGCGCAGACCCCTGCGAAGCGGTCCGGGACGCGGCCGGGAACCCAAGCGGGTTCCCGGCCGCGGCCGAAGAACAAGTCCCGGTCGGAGACCGCGGGTGCGTTCAAGCTGTCGTCGACCAGGCGGGCCGCGCTGCTGGCGCTGCTGCTGTGCGCGATGGCGCTGAGCGTGTCCGTCCCGCTGCGCACCTACCTCAGCCAGCGCGGCGAGCTGGCCGCGCAGGAGCAGCACCGCGCCGAGCTCACCCAGCAGGTGCGGGAGCTGGAGATGCGCAAGGAGCAGCTTTCCGACCCGGAGCGGGTGGAAGCCGAGGCCCGCTCCCGGCTGGGTTACGTCCGGCCCGGCGAGACGCCGTACATCGTGGAACTGCCCGGCCGACCGACGGCGCCGCCGGCGACTCCGGCACCGGAGGACGACGGTGCCTGGTATTCGGATCTGTGGAAGTCGCTGACAGGGAACTGACGTGATCAACACTTCGACGGTCGCCGCGAGCGACCGGGACAGCATCGCCCGCCAGCTGGGCAGGCCGCCGCGCGGTCTGCGCGCGGTCGCGGCGCGCGACGTGGCGGGGGAACCCACCGTCGTGCAGACCAACCCGCGGCTGGAGGACGGCACGCCGTTCCCGACCTTGTACTACTTGACCTCGCCGAGGTTGACCGGTCACTGCTCCACGCTGGAGGCGGAGGGCCTGATGCGGGAGATGCAGGACCGGCTCGCCGAGGACCCGGAGCTGGCGCGGCGCTACGCCGAGGCGCACGAGGCGTACCTGGCCGAGCGGGACGCGATCGAATCGCTGGGTACCCGGGTCACCGCGGGCGGCATGCCGGACCGGGTGAAGTGCCTGCACGTCCACGTGGCGCACTCGCTGGCCAAGGGCCCCGGCGTGAACCCGTTCGGCGACGAGGCGCTGGAGATCATCGAGCGGCGCTGGCCGGAGAAGCCGAGCACCGATCCCGCGAGCTGAACCGCCCTCCGGTGATCAGCTCGCGGGCGTGACGCGGTCGAGCAGGTCGAGGCCGAGGCCGTCCGCGGCGGTGCCGAAGGAGCGTCCCACGTCGGGGACCAGCCGCGTCGCCACGAAGGCGTCGGCGACCTCGTTCGGCGCGTGCCGCCGCAGCAGCGCGGCCTGCAGGGTCAGCGCGATCAGCTCGGCCAGGCGCCGGGCCCGGACAGGGCTCGGCGCGGCCAGTTCCGCCCGCAGCCGCGCCAGCGCCTCGTCGTAGCGGGCGTCGCCGCCGCGGGCGGTGTCGAGCTCGGCGAGCAGCGCCGCCGCCGACTCGGGCTGCTTCTCCAGCGCGCGCAGCACGTCGAGCGCGGTGACGTTGCCGGAGCCCTCCCAGATCGACATCAGCGGCGCCTCCCGGTAGAGCCGCGGAAGGCCCGACTCCTCGACGTACCCGTTGCCGCCGAGGCATTCCAGCGATTCGGCGACCGCGGTCGAGGCGCGCTTGCACACGTGGAACTTCGCCGCGGGCAGCGCCAGGCGCAGCAGGGCGCGTTCGGCGGGGTCGGCCTGCCCGTCGACCGCCGCCGCCAGCCGCAGCGCGAGCACCGTCGCCGCCTCCGACTCCAGCGCCAGGTCCGCGAGCACCGCCCGCATCAGCGGCGCGTCGGCCAGCGGTGCGCCGAACGCGCTGCGGTGCCGGACGTGGTGGGCGGCCTCGGACAGCGCGATCCGCACGTTCGCCGCCGAGCCGAGCACGCAGTCCAGCCGCGTCATCGACACCATCTCGATGATGCAGCGCACGCCGCGGCCCTCTTCGCCGACGAGGTGCCCGAGCGCGCCGGTGTACTCCAGTTCGGCGGAGGCGTTGGACTTGTTGCCGAGCTTGTCCTTGAGCCGCTGCAGCCGGATCTCGTTGCGCCTGCCGTCGGGCAGCACGCGGGGGAGCACGAAGCAGCTCAACCCGCCGGAGGTGCGCGCCAAGGTGAGGAACAGGTCGTTCATCGGCGCGGAGGTGAACCACTTGTGCCCGGTGAGCCGGTAGGTGCCGTCGGCGAGCGGTTCGGCCGCGGTGCTGTTGGCGCGCACGTCCGAGCCGCCCTGCTTCTCGGTCATCGACATGCCCGCCAGCAACCCGGCCTTGTTCGCGGCCGGCCGCAGCCCGAAGTCGTACGTCGTGGAGCGCAGCCCCGGCTCGTACTGCTGGGCCAGCGAGGGGGAGTGCCGCAGCGCGGGGACGGCGGCGAAGGTCATCGAGATCGGGCAGCCGTGCCCGGCTTCGGCCTGCGACCAGAGGTAGAACCCGGCGGCCCGGCGGGCGTGCGCGCCGGGCCCGGCGTCCGGTGCCCAGGGCGCGGCGTGCAGTCCGTGGTGGACGGCGCGCTCCATCAGGTGGTGCCAGGAGGGGTGGAAGTCGACTTCGTCGGCCCGGTGCCCGTAGCGGTCGTGGGTGCGCAGCGCGGGCGGGTTGTCGTTGGCGGCGCGGCCGTGCTCGCGGAGGGCGGCGGAACCGGCTTCGGCGGCGATTTCCCGCAGTCCGGGCAGCGCGTCGGCCCCGGCGTACCGGGTGATCGCGTCGCGCAGCGCCGGGTCGCAGGCCAGCGGGTCGAAGCCGTCGAGCGGCGGCGGCTGGTTGGTCACCCGGTGGGTGGACCAGCGTGCGGCGTCCGGATCCGCGGGACGGGAGGAACTGGAGCGAGGCTCGCCGCTGAGCATCATGCTCCGCAGCGTAGGTCACGTGGCTACCGTTGAGTAGCCTCCGCGATCTTGCCGGGTGGCCGCACGAGTGGAGATCCACTCCATCGTGTTCACGAGGACTCGATCAGTCGGCGTTGATCACAGTGCATGATCGAACCCGCTATTAATGCCACTCGATGGAGTGAGCGCGAGAGTCGCAACGCGCCGCTTCGTGCCACCGTAGTGACGGATCCACCGCTGGGAGCGATGCCCGAGCGCGGACGATCTCGTGGGGGCTGGAGGCACCGTGGCAGTTCGCAACACCCGTCCCACCGCTCGCCGCCGGAACCGGCGCAGGTGGCGGGCGGCCACCGCGCTCACGCCCACGCTGCTCCTCGTCGCCGCCTCCAGCACCCTGCTGTCCTTGCCACCGCCCACCATTCGCGACGGTCGCGCCGAGTCCGCTCCGGACGGCGGCCTCTACGGAGCCAGCGGACACCTGCCGCAGACCAGGGAACCCGGCACGCACGTCCTCGACCTCGCCGGACGACCGCAGCGGATGCCGGGCCCGCCCGACGACGCGCCGCGCGGACGCCTCGACATCCCCGAACCGATGATGGCCGCCTACGTCGGCGCCGCCGACCGGCTCGCCGGATCCCATCCCGGCTGCGGAGTGCACTGGTCGGTGCTCGCGTCCATCGGCCGCATCGAATCCGGGCACGCCCGCGGCGGGGAGATCGACGTCAACGGCACCACCCTCTCGGCGATCCTCGGGCCGCGGCTCAGCGGTGGCCCCGGCGTCGCCGCCATCCCGGACACCGACGGCGGCACCCTCGACGGCGACCCGGTGTGGGACCGCGCGGTCGGAGCCATGCAGTTCATCCCGGGCACCTGGAACAAGTTCGCCATCGACGGCAACGACGACGGCGAGCTCAGCCCGCACAACGTGCACGACGCGGCGGCCACCGCGGGCGCCTACCTCTGCGACGGCGGCGGGGACCTGCGGGAACCGCGCGCGCTCGCCGAGGCGGTGTTCCGCTACAACCACTCCGACGACTACGTGCGCACCGTGCTGCGCTGGGCGGACGCCTACGCGGGCGGCGCGTTCCCGCTGCCGCTGGAACCGCTGCCGGAGGTCGACGGGCACGACGTGCTGGCGGGCAGCCGGTTGCCCGCCGCGCAGTCCGAGCGCCCGGTGGCGGCCTCGCCGGAGGCCTTCGGCTCGGGGGCGTCGGCGCTAAGCCCGCCGTCGCCCGCCGCGCCGCCGGAACCGACCGTGGACGCGCGCCCCACGTGGCCGGGCGCCTCGGCCGGGCCGGTGGACGTCGAACCGTGGCCCGGCGCGGCGCCTCCGCCGGCGAGCGGCGAGACCGTGCCGCCCGGCGACGCCGACCCGGTCGTACCGCCCGGTGCGCAGGACCCGGTCCCGCCGCAGCCCCCGGCGAGCGAAGTGCCGCCGTCGGAGGGCGCACCGCCCGTCGAACGGCCGCCGTCCACCGAGGCACCGCCCGAGCCGCACCTCCCGCCGGCCGATGGCGCCGCGCCTCCGGTGCCGCCCGCGTCCGAGGTGCCGCCGGAACCGGGCTCGTCGACCACGGCTCCCGGATCGGCGACGACGCCACCTCCCGGCTCGCAGCAGCCGGAGCCGTCCGGCTCGCAGCCGGTCCCGCCTCCTCCGGCGGGCGCGGTGACGCCGCCGTCCGCGGAACCGAGCTCGCAGCCGTCTGCGACGTCCGAACCTTCGGAGTCGTCGGCGAGCCCGTCCACCGAGCCCTCGCACCTGCCCGGTTCGGTGCCGCCGAGCCAGAGCGGAACCTCGACCCAGCCGAGCACGCCGGTCGCGACGGAGCCGGTGGCGCCGGTGCCGTGCGAGATCACCGCGCTCGACGAAGGCCGGTTCGTCCCGCGCGAGCAGGCCGAGACCGCGGGCACTCGCCTGGAGCCCGGCACCACCGACCCGCGCACCGCGGTCCCCGGCGAGGTCGTGTTCGTGGAGTCCGCGACGTCCGGACCGCTGGAGCCGTGCGAGATCCCCGCGGAGTTCAGGCCTGCCTCGTGATCATCCGATCAGGTGATCGAGTTCTGCTGCGGAGCCGGTGCGTCCGGTCCGCGGGACCTGGTTGCGCAGGGGTCGACGGCGTTCACCCTGGTCGGTGATGATCTCGGTGGCACGCGGTGCCGACACGCCACCGGTGAGTCCGCGCACGTCGATTCGGGGCAGCCGCTAGCGTGGTCGCCGATCGAGGACGGGGCGCCCGCGCGCCGCCTCGGAGCACCGACCAGAGCAAGGAGTACCCCATGTCACGGGTGGCCGCGATCGACTGCGGAACGAACTCGATCCGGCTGCTGGTGGCGGACGTGACCACGAGCTTCGACGGTGCCCGCGACCTGCGCGACGTGCACCGCGAGATGCGCGTGGTGCGGCTCGGCCAGGGAGTGGACGCCACCGGCAGGCTCGCCGAGGAGGCGCTGGAGCGCACCCGCGCGGCGCTCGTGGACTACGCCGCGATCGCGCGGCGCAAGGGCGTGGAGCGGGTCCGGATGGTCGCCACCTCCGCCACCCGCGACGCGGCCAACCGCGAGGACTTCTTCGCGATGGTCCGCGACACGCTCGGCGTGGACGCCGAGGTGATCACCGGCGACGAGGAGGCGCGGCTGTCGTTCATCGGCGCCGTCGGCGACTTCGACCCGTCCGACGGTCCGTTCGTGGTCACCGACGTGGGCGGCGGCTCGACCGAGCTCGTCGTGGGCCGCTGGGACGGCGCGCGGGCCGAGATCGAGGCGGCGTACTCCGCCGACATCGGCTGCGTGCGGCTCACCGAGCGGTGCCTGCACACCGATCCCGCGTCCGAACAGGACGTCGCCGAGGCCGAGCGGGTCGCCCGCGTGATCCTGGACGACGCCTTCGCCGCGGTCGACGCCTCCGGTGCTCGAACCTGGGTCGGAGTGGCCGGAACGGTCACCACGCTGTCCGCAGTGGCGCAGAACTTGCCGGACTACGATCCGGCGGCAATTCACCTTTCCCGTTTATCCCAGAAACAGCTCGAAGAAACGACTTCGGAGCTGTTGACGATGAGTCATGAAGAACGCGCCGCGATCGGTTCCATGCATCCCGGGAGAGTCGACGTGATCAGCGGCGGAGCGCTCGTCGTCAAGGTCATCGCCGACGAGCTGGCCGAACGCGCCGGTATCCGCGTGATGTCGGTCTCCGAGCACGACATCCTCGACGGCATCGCGCTGTCTATCAGCTAGTTCTCACAGTGTGGTCGTCCGGCTCCGGGGCGTGGGTCCTGGGTTTCTGGACCGAACCAGAAAGTGACGGATTTGTGACAGGGCAACGCAAGTGAGGGTTTCTCACATATGTTTACGCTCGTCTATCGCGGCGGTGAACAACTCCGTCGTGCGTGATGCCCCCAAGAATGGTCCTCGGGGCAGGGGTGGAAGTGGGAGGGTATTGATGCGTAAGCGACGTTTGACCGCCTGTGTGGCGGTCCCGCTGGCAGTCGGGCTGCTTGCCAGCGGTTGCGGCGGAGGGGGCAGCGCGACCGAGGAGGGCTTCATCTCGGTCAACTCCACGGAGCCCGAGAACCCGCTGGTTCCCGCCAACACCACCGAGACCGGCGGAGGCAACGTCGTCGACGCGATGTTCACCGGTCTGGTCGGCTACGACCCCGAGACCAGTGAGCCGTACAACGAGGTCGCCGAGTCGATCGACACCCAGGACAACAAGGTCTTCACCATCAAGCTGAAGCCGGGATGGACCTTCCACGACGGAAGCCCGGTCACCGCGAACAGCTTCGTGAAGGCCTGGAACTACGCCGCCTACGCGCCCAACGGCCAGTCCACGACCTCCTTCTTCGAGCAGATCCAGGGCTACCGCGACGTCAGCCCCGCCGACCCGGACGGCGACACCGGCCCGCAGGAGCCGCCGCAGCCGACCGCCCAGGAGATGTCCGGGCTGCGCGCCGTGGACGACAGCACCATCTCGGTCACCCTGGACGCGCCGTTCGCCACCTGGCCGACGATGCTCGGCTACACGGCCTTCTCGCCGATGCCGGAGAGCTTCTTCGCCGATCCCGAGGCGTTCGAGGAGCACCCGGTCGGCAACGGGCCGTTCAAGTTCGAGTCCCGGCAGCCGAACACCGACATCAAGCTGGTCACCAACGACCAGTACGCGGGGCAGAACAAGCCGCAGATCCGCGGCGTCGAGTTCCGCATCTACAACGAGCTGGAGACCGCCTACCAGGACCTGGTCTCGGGCAACCTGGACTTCGTCGACCAGGTCCCGCCGTCGGCGCTGGTCGGTAACAAGTGGCGCACCGATCTGCAGGACCGGGTCGTGGACAAGGAGATGCTGAGCAACAACGCGCTCCAGCTCCCCCTGTACGACCCGAAGCTCAAGGACCCGCGCGTCCGCCACGCGCTGTCGATGGCGATCGACCGCAAGCAGATCACCGACACCGTCTTCGAGGGCTCCTACCTGCCCGCGACCGGCTGGGTGCCCAGCGGCCCGATCAAGGGTTACGAGGCCGGCGGTTGTGGCCAGTACTGCGAGTACAACCCGCAGGAGGCCAAGAAGCTGCTCGACGAAGCTGGCGGCTTCAACGGTCCGCTGACGATCACCTCCAACGCCGACGGCGGGCACAAGGAGTGGGTCGAGGCGATCTGCAACCAGCTCAACACCAACCTCGGCGTCCAGTGCGCGTTCAACCCGGTGCCGACGTTCGCCGAGTTCCTGAAGATGCACGACGAGAACGCCCACACCGGCCCGTTCCGGTTCGGCTGGCTCGGTGACTACCCGGCGGCCGAGACCTTCCTCGGCAAGATCTACCGCACCGGCGCTTCGTCGAACTACATGCGCTACTCCAGCCCCGAGTTCGACGCGGCGATGAGCCGGGCCGACCAGGCTCCGAGCGAGGAGGAGGGCCTGCGGCTCTACCGCGAGGCGGAGAACATCCTGGCCAAGGACATGCCGTCGATCCCGCTGTGGAACCAGAAGGCCCAGTCCGGCTACTCGGACCGGATCAGCGACGTGCACGTCAGCTTCGACCGGAAGCTCGACCTGGAACTGGTCAAGCTCAATCCCTGATCGCATTGCTGCGGGTCCGGTCCGCGAAATCGCGGGCCGGACCCGCCTGCGTCCTAGAGGAGGTTCGGCGTGGGGCGCTACGTACTGCGGCGGTTGCTGCAGCTCATCCCGGTGTTCATCGGGACCACTTTCATCATCTACTGCCTGGTGTGGGCGCTCCCCGGCGACCCGTTCGCGGGTCGGTGCGGCGATCGGCCGTGCCCGCCCGCCTACATCGCGGAGATGACCGAGAAGTACAACCTCAACGATCCCGTCTACGTGCAGTACTTCAAGTACCTGTGGCAGCTGCTGCAAGGCGACTTCGGCGACACGTACTCGGGGCTGGCGGTCAACGAACTCGTCGGCAACGCCTACCCGATCACCATTCGGTTGGCGATCGTCGCGCTGGTCATCGAAGCGGTGATCGGTATCGGAGCCGGCATCCTCGCCGGTCTGCGGGGACGTGGCTTCCTCGACAGCCTGGTGTTCATGTCGACGCTGTTCCTGATCTCGCTGCCGGTGTTCGTGACCGGCTTCGTGCTGCAGGTGCTGCTGGGCACCGAGTGGGGGCTCATCCGGCCGAGCGTCAGCTCGCAGGCCACCTGGGGTGAGCTGATCGTTCCCGGACTGGTGCTGGGCAGCCTGTCGATGGCCTACGTGTCGCGGCTGATGCGCACCTCGATGATCGAGAACAAGCGCGCCGACTACGTGCGCACGGCCACCGCGAAGGGCCTGCACCCGCGCCGCGTCGTCGGGGTGCACCTGCTGCGCAACTCGATGATCCCGGTGATCACGTTCCTGGGCACCGACCTCGGGGCGCTGATGGGCGGTGCGATCGTCACCGAAGGCATCTTCAACATCCGGGGCATCGGCGGGCTGATCTACGACGCGGTGCTCACCAAGGAGGGCACCACCGTCACGGGCATCGTGACCTTGCTCGTGCTGGTGTACCTGCTGATGAACCTGTTGGTCGACCTGCTCTACGCAGTGCTGGACCCGAGGATCCGATATGCCTGAACCGACTGTCTCCGCCACCACCGCGCAGCCGACCGACTCCGAGCGGACGGCGGCCGAGCCTGCCTCGGCCGCTCGCCCCGAGAAGCCCCGCGGGCTCTGGGGCGATGCCTGGCAGGACCTGCGCAGGCGACCGATGTTCCTCGTCGCCTCCGCGATCATCCTGCTGCTGCTGGTGATGGCCGCGTTCCCGCAGCTGTTCACCTCGCTGGACCCCACGCGGGGTTCGCTCTCGCACGCGCGGGAGCTGCCTTCGGCCGAAGCGTGGTTCGGCTACGACACCCAGGGGCGCGACATCTACGCGCGGGCGATCTACGGAGCGCGCGCCTCGATCATCGTGGGTGTGCTCGCCACGGTCGTGACCGTGCTGATCGGCTCCATCTTCGGCCTGGTGGGCGGCTACCTGGGCGGCTGGCTGGACAACCTGCTCTCGCGGTTCGCCGAGATCTTCCTCGGCCTGCCGTTCGTGCTGGGCGCCATCGTCATCCTGACCACGCTGAACCCGGCCACGGGCATCCCGGACCCGGTGCGGATCATCACGCTGGTGATCCTGTCGATCTCGGCGCTGTCCTGGCCCATCGCGATGCGGATCATGCGTTCGGCCGCGATCTCGGCCCGCGAGCAGGACTACGTGAAGGCCGCGCGAGCGCTCGGTGCGAGCCCGGCGCGGATCATCTTCCGGCACATGCTGCCGAACTGCCTGGCTCCCGTGCTGGTCTACGCGACCATCGCGCTGGGCGGTTTCATCGGCGCCGAGGCGACGTTGTCGTTCCTCGGGCTGGGCCTGCGCTCACCGGTGGTGTCCTGGGGCGTGATGATCGCGGATTCGCGCGATTACATCTCCGTCGCCCCGCACCTGCTGATGTTCCCCGCAGGCTTCCTGGTGGTGACCGTGCTGGCATTCGTGATGCTCGGTGACGCCGTCCGCGACGCGCTCGACCCGAAGCAGAAGTAGGAGGTACCGCTGTGTCCGAGAAGGACGACAACGCAGGCGGACGGCTGCTCGACGTCGAGGACCTGCACGTGGAGTTCCGCACCCGCGACGGCGTCGCGAAGGTGCTCAACGGCGTGAGCTACCACGTCAAGGCCGGTGAAACGCTGGCGGTGCTGGGCGAATCCGGTTCCGGCAAGAGCGTCACCGCGCAGACGGTGATGGGCATCCTCGACACCCCGCCGGGGTTCGTCACCGGCGGCGCGATCCGCTACGACGGCGAGGACCTGCTCACCGCCACCGAGGACCGGCGCAGGCAGCTGCGCGGCGAATCGATGTCGATGATCTTCCAGGACGCGCTCTCGGCGCTGAACCCCGTCTACACGGTGGGGTTCCAGATCGCCGAGCAGCTGCGCACCCGGCGCGGCATGTCCCGCAAGGACGCCACGGCGCGCGCGGTGGAGCTGCTGGACCAGGTCAAGATCCCGAACGCCAAGCAGCGCGTGAAGGAGTACCCGCACCAGTTCTCCGGCGGCATGCGGCAGCGCGCGATGATCGCGATGTCGCTGGCGCTGGACCCGGAGCTGCTCATCGCGGACGAGCCGACGACGGCGCTGGACGTGACGGTGCAGGCGCAGATCATGGACCTGCTCGACGAGCTGCGCCGGGACCGCGGGATGGGCCTGATCCTCATCACCCACGACCTGGGCGTGGTCGCGGAGGTCGCGGACCGGATCGTGGTGATGTACGCGGGTCGCATCGTGGAGTCCGCGGACGCCTACGGGCTCTACGAGCAGCCCGGCCACCCGTACACCGAGGGCCTGATGCGGTCCATCCCGCGCCTGGACCTCAAGGGCCAGGACCTGGAGACGATCAAGGGCCTGCCGCCGAACCTGATGAAGATCCCGAGCGGCTGCCCGTTCCACCCGCGTTGCCCGCGCGCCGAGGACCGCTGCCGCGAGCAGGTGCCCGAGCAGCACCAGCTGGGTTCGGGCCGGACCAGCGCCTGCCACTTCGCCGAGGAGCTGATGACCAGTGAGTGAGCCGATCCTCGAAGTGCGGGACCTGGTCAAGCACTTCCCGATCAACCGGGGCGTCGTCTTCCAGCGGACCGTCGGGCACGTTCGGGCCGTCGACGGCGTGTCCTTCGACCTGAACAAGGGCGAGACGCTGGGCATCGTCGGCGAGTCCGGCTGCGGCAAGTCGACGCTCGCACAGGTGCTGATGCGGCTGGAGAAACCGACCAGCGGCACGGCCACCTTCGAGGGCCGCGACATGTTCAAGATGAGCGGTCCGGAGCTGCGCAAGTTGCGCCGCGACATGCAGATCGTGCTGCAGGACCCCTACACCTCGCTGAACCCGCGCCGCACCGTCGGCGACATCATCGGGGAGCCGTTCGAGATCCACTCCGAGGTGGCGCCGAAGGGCGATCGGCGGCGCAAGGTGCAGGAGCTGCTGGACCTGGTCGGGCTCAACCCGGAGCACATCCAGCGCTACCCGCACCAGTTCTCCGGCGGTCAGCGCCAGCGCATCGGCATCGCGCGGGCGCTGGCGCTGCGGCCTAAGGTGATCGTGTGCGACGAGCCGGTGTCCGCGCTCGACGTCTCGATCCAGGCCCAGGTGATGAACCTGCTCGGTGAGCTGCAGCAGGAGCTCGGGCTGTCGTACGTGTTCATCGCGCACGACCTCGGCGTGGTGCGCCACCTGTCGGACCGGGTGGGCGTGATGTACCTGGGCAAGATGGTCGAGGTCGGCACCGACGAGCAGATCTACGAGCACCCGCAGCACCCGTACACGCAGGCGCTGCTGTCCTCGGTCCCGGTGCCCGATCCGACGTTGCGCGGCAAGCGCGAGGTCATCCGGCTCACCGGTGACGTGCCCAGCCCGGCGAATCCGCCGTCGGGCTGCCGGTTCCGCACCCGCTGCTGGAAGACGCAGGACATCTGCGCGGAGAAGGTCCCGGAGCTGGAGGTCCGGCTGGGAGACCACCCGTCGGCCTGCCACTTCGCGGAGGAACACCCGCACGTCGTGGCGTGACGGTCCGGACGGCGCCGGGTGGCGGGATCGAATCCCGTGCCCGGCGCCGTTCGTTTTCTCCGGGGCGTTGAGCGGATCTGCTCAGCCGTCGAGCAGGCCCACTCCGCCGTAGGCGTTGGCCTGGGCGGCCTCGCCGAAGCTGATCTGGGTGTCCGGGCGCCACAGCGGTGAGAGCACCAGGCCCGGATCGGCGAGCCGGTAGCCGTTGAACAGGCTCGCGATGCGGTCGCGGTCGCGCCACAGCACGGGCGTCGGGGTGCGGCCCATCACCTCGTGCGCCACCCGCACCTGCTCGTCGGTGGCCGACACCTGCGAGATGTGCGAGATCGCCAGCCAGCTGCCGGGAGCGCTCACCGCGCGGTAGCTCGCGACCAGCGCGTGCGCTTCGGCGTCGTCGGGCACGAACGGCAGGATCGCGATGGCCAGCACCGCCACCGGGCGGGAGAAGTCGAGCATCCCGGCGACTCCGGGCGCGGTGAGCACGCTTTCCGGGTCGCGCACGTCGGCTTGGGTGATCGTGACGTTCGACTGGCCGGCGAGCATGCGCTGCGCGTGCGCCACGGCGACCGGCTCGTGATCGACGTAGCCGACCTTGGCGGCCGGGTTGATCCGGTGCGCGATCTCGTGCACGTTGCCGACGGTGGGGATGCCGGAGCCGAGGTCGAGGAACTGGTCGACGCCCTGGGAGAGCAGGAAGCGCACCGCCCGGCCGAGGAACGCGCGGTTCGCCTTGGCGTACACCGCCGACTGCGGCAGGACTTCCAGCGCGTCGTCGGCGGCCTTCCGGTCGATCGCGAAATGCGCGGAGCCGCCCAGGTAGTAGTCGTACATGCGGGCCGAGTTGGGACGGTCGGTGTCCGGTACCGAAGGCATCGACGGTGGCCCGGTGCGTTCGTTCTCGCCCATACCTTTGATGTTGCAACAAAAAATCGATCTTGACCATGCCGTGTTGGTCACTCCGCCGGGACCATGGCGGATTTCCGCCACGTCAACGCGGTGGTGCAACCGAATCGTCTTGATGCAATTCGTGATCGCATTTTCACGGAAAGTGAATAATGGTCGCGCGAAATGAGACCGCACCGTCGTCCGGGGCCGCCCGCGCATCTGCGGCAGGCGGCCCCGGAATCGCCGGCTAGGAGTCCTGCCGGATGAATTCGGCCAGATCAGCGGACTGCTGGAGCCGGGACGGCTCGTGCACGTACATCATGTGGCCCGCGTCGTAGTAGCGGACGTCGATGTTCGCGCGCAGCTCCTCCGGAATCGGCAGCCGGGCCAGCACGTGCTCCGCGGCGTAATACGGCGTCGCGCCGTCGGTGTAACCGGCGGCGACGTGCACCCGCAGATGCGGATTGGCGCGCATCGCGGCCCCCAGCTTGTCCACCACCGAGACCGAGGAACCTTCGAACTCCTTGTACGACCACGGCTGCACCCGATTGCTCAGCAATGCGTAGGGCAGGTCGTTGGCGTAGTCGAGTTCCTGGCGCAGGTAGTGGTTGATCGCCGCCGAATAGGCGCCGATGATCCCGGACACGCTCGGATCGTCGGTGAGGCGTTCCCCCGCGGAGTCGGGTTCCCAGCCGAGGAAGCGCCCGTCCATGCGGCCCACGGTGCGCCGCTCGTCGCGCAGCAGCTCGGTGAAGAACCGCAGGTGCTCGATGCGCAGGTTCGCGCGGTCCACGTACTCCTCGGACAGGCCGGTGAGCTCCGCGGTGCGCCGGATGATGTCGGCGCGCTCGAACGCGGGTAGCCGCGCGCCGCGGGACAGCGCCCACGCGTAGTCCCCGGAGGCGAACTTCTCCGCCTCGTCCAGCACTTCCCGCAGCGGCCGGTCGCCGTGCCTGCCGTGGTGGTGCGCGATGGCCGCGTACGTCGGCAGGTACAGCTGGTACGGCAGGTCGTTGCCGTCGGTGAACCGGATCGTGCCCATGTCCAGCACGGACGAGATCAGCAGCAGCCCGTTGAGGTACAGCCCGTGGCGGTCCTGGAGGTGCTCGGCGAGCGCCGCCGCGCGCAGCGTGCCGTACGACTCGCCCGCGAGGTACTTCGGCGACAACCAGCGCCCGTTGCGCGAGGTCCACAGCCGGATGACCTCACCGACCGATTCGATGTCGCGCTGGTAGCCGTGGAAGTCGGCGGGTTCGCCGCCGTTGACCGCGCGGGAGTACCCGGTGGAGACGGGGTCGATGAACACCAGGTCGCTGTGCGCCAGCAGGGTTTCCGGGTTGTCGGCGAGCCCGTAGGGCGGGGCGGCGAGCGACCCGGTGTCCCCGGACACCACTCGTCGCGGCCCCAGCACCCCGAGGTGCAGCCACACGCTCGCCGATCCGGGACCGCCGTTGAAGGCGAAGGTCACCGGGCGCGGCTCGGCGCTGTCCACGACGTAGGAGGTCAGGTGGACTTCGGCCTTCGCCTTGAGCCCGTCGAACTTGCCGTCGGTGGTCGCCTCTTCGCGCAGCACGATGCGGCCGGTCGTGGCCGTGTAGGAGAGCTCACCGCCGTCCGCGGTGATCGTGTGGTGCGTGCTGACCAGGTCATCCGCCGGCTCCGCCGGGGTCGTCGTTTCCTGCCCGGCTTCGCCGGTGCTCGTTTCGGTGGCTGCCATGACCGAACTCTACGTGCCGGAACCCGCGCCCCGGCGCGGATTCTGCGACGGTGGACGCGTGATCCCCGAGCTGATCGACGACCCCGTCACCGACCCCGCCGGCGCGGCGCGCGGTGCCCGCGACCTCGGAGACCTCGACGACGCGGTGCCGCACTGCGCGGCGTGCCCGCGGCTGGTCGAGTGGCGCGAGCGGGTCGCGCGGGAGAAGCGGGCGGCGTTCCGCGGCGACACCTACTGGGGTCGCCCGGTTCCCGGTTTCGGCCCGCCGGACGCGGCGATCGCGATCGTCGGTCTCGCTCCCGCCGCGCACGGCGCGAACCGGACCGGCCGGATGTTCACCGGTGATCCTTCCGGTGACGTGCTCTACCAGGCCCTCTACGACGTCGGTCTCGCCTCGCAACCGGACGCGCACCGGCTCGGCGACGGATTGTCCTTGCGCGGCACCAGGATCACCGCGCCGGTCCGGTGCGCCCCACCGGAGAACAAGCCGACTCCCGCCGAGCGCGACACGTGCCGCCCGTGGCTGGCGCGCGAACTCCTGCTGCTGCGCGAGACGGTGCGGGTGGTGCTGGTGCTCGGCGGTTTCGGCTGGCAGGCCGTGCTGCCGGTGCTGGGGGCGGCGGCGTGGCAGGTGCCCGCGCCGCGCCCCAAGTTCGGGCACGCCGCCCAAGTCGTCCTCCCCGCCACCGACGGCGGCCGAGATCTCCACCTGCTCGGCTGCTACCACGTCAGCCGGCGCAACGTGCAGACCAAGCTGATGACACCGGCGATGCTGCGCACCGTCCTGGAACAGGCGAAAGACCTGGCGGGCCTCGGCTGATCGCGGTCGCTGGCCGACGGAGGCCGATCGATCCGGGCTGATCTCCACGGCACCGCCGGGGGCACGTATCAGGCGGAGTGGTCGTCAGCGGTGCGCAGTGCGGTGACGAACGCCGGGTGCGGGGCCGTCAGCACGACTTCGGAACCGTCCTCCGAGGTGCGCGCGCCGGTGATCCGGGGCAGCGATCCGAGCACGAACGGCACGACCGAGACGATCGCCGCGAAGAAGCCGCCGAGCAACGCCGCGCCGAGGGCAGGGCTCTGCACCCCGGTGATCAGCCGCGCCGCAAGCGCCCCGGCGATCAGCACCACCCCGCCCCAGAACAGCGCGTTCGCCAGCACCAGCCCGGCGGTCCGCTGCCGAGCGCACGTCGTGCACAGCGGCCAATCGCGCACTCTGGTGATCCGCACCTTCTGCGCGCGTTCACCGAGCCTGCCCGCCACGCCGAGCGGGTTGGCGCTCATGGCTCGGCTGCCCTGTGGTTCGGCGCGCGACTGGAGGGCGAAATCGACCGAGCGGGCCGAATTCCGCCCGTGCCGAGCGCAGCACCCCGGCAGCGCGCCAGGGGTCTCCGCCACCTGCGCGGGCACTCTGACCTGCTCCGGCAGCTCGTTCTTCCGCATGTTGACCCCCGTACGACGAGACGGACATTTCACTCTATCGGTGTGGTAAAAAGCAGCCGCCAAGCGGTTTCCTGCGAGGGTGCGGCTGCCCGCCGGGCACTCGCGGGAGCGCACATCTGGGGGAAGGAGTACCGCGCTGAGATGGGTTTCACCGCGGATCCGAAGAGCATCGGTGACTTCGCCAGCAGTCTTGGTGAACGCGTCAGCGACGCCAACAAGGCCGTCGACTACGTCGAGGAGTGGATCAGTTTCGGCTACTCCGAGGGGCGCATGTTCGTCACGGCGGTCGAGGCGGCAGAGGACGCGAAGGCGGCCTTGACCGCCAACTACCGGAAGTTGGCGGAATTGCAGCGAACCGCGTCCTCCGAGGTGGACAAGGCCGCGCAGTTCTACCGGGACACCGACAGCGACCAAGCCGAGCGGCTCGACCGCTCCTACGAATGAGAATCAGAGGTTTCCGCGATGGGGGATTCACCTGCGTCGGTGCTGACCGCGCCGACGCCGTCCGATCCGATACCCGACCTGGTCGAGAACGTGCTCGGGGCGAGCCAGTACATCAGCTTGTCCTACTGGGTCGGTCAGGCCGCGGACATGGTGTGCGGGACGAATCCGTGGGCCTGGGTCGCCGAGCAGTTCGCCGGTGACTGGGAAACCGTGCAGAAGGCCGGGGTGGCGCTGGAGAACTTGGCCGAGTTCAACGTCGAGTTCGCCCGTGCCAACACCACCGGGATGGACGGGGTCGCGCACGACTGGACGGGTATCGCAGCCGACGGTGCTGCCGCCTACTTCGGTGAGTTGAGCAAGGCGATCAGCGCGCAGGAAGAGACGTTGCGCCAGCTCTCCTCGCAGTTCAACGACATGGCGGTCGGCATGTACGAGGCCGCGAACTCGATCAAGAGCTTCCTCGAGATGTTGTTGGACCTGCTGATCGCGATGGGCCTGGAACTCGCCGCCGCGGCTGCGAGCAGCTGGACCGTCATCGGCCCGGTCCTGTCCGGGGCGGCGTTCGCGGCGACCTTGACCAAGGCGATGGGGGTGTGGGGTCAGGCACTGCAGGCGCACACGATCGCGTGGAACGCCGCCCAGGGTTTCGTCGGCCTGGTCGCGGGCTACGCCACCGCGCTGCGGGACCTGGACCAGCACGAGCTGCCCGAATCCGGCTACCACCACCCCGGGGTGTGACGTGCGGGAAGAGGACGAGGCCACGCTCGACGTGGCGCGTGGCGACGTGGCGTTGTCGAAGCACCTGAAGAACTCGCTGGGCGTGCTGCGGGACAAGGTCGACGACCCGAACTTCAAGCGTCTGGTCGACGACGTGCTGGCCGGGAAGCAGGGGCTTCGGGACGCGTTCACCTCGGATGCTTTCTCGGCCGCGCTCGACCCGCTGGTCCGCAAAGGTGCGGAGGACTACGACAAGCTCTCCGAGCAGGAACGCTCCGAGCTGGCCAAGACCGGCGAGCAGCAGTTCGCCGAACTGCGCGAGCAGGAGCGGACCGCGGCACCGCCGAACCGGTCGCGTCCCGAGGTGCCGGAGGAGGACGAGGACTTCAGCCAGCGAAGCTGGCTCGAATGATCCCCTCGCGCGCGGACGTGCCTGCGTCGGCTGCGTCAGCGACCGGGCGCACCTGACGGGCAGGTCTCGGCTCGAGGGGCGAGCAGCACGAACCCGGCAGGTCCGCCCCGGGCAGCACGGTGCTGGAGATGATCGGCGAGGGCTGGCCGCGGCTGCTCTCGGACCTCAAGACCCTGCTAGAGACCGGTGACGTCCTGCCGTCCGCTTGATCGGAACGGCGCTGTCGACGCTGATCACTTGATGGGGTGATCTGCGGGTTCGGTGCTGGATCGGCGGTTACCACCGCCGGTAGCATCGAGTCATGGATGCGGAGACGAACGGCGAAGGCGACCTGCGGACCCCTGCTCTGCAAGGGCGGAAGTTGCCCGAATTGGCGGATCGGCTGGCGGAGCTGCTCGACCGGTACCGGGCGGCGGATCCACCGCCCGGTACCGCCGATGTCGTGCTGCCCGCGGCGGCCGGTGAGATCCGGACGTCGGGTCGGGCGCGCAAGGTGAGCGTGTCGATCCCGGAGGACCTCACCGCGGCGGTGCAGCGCCGGGCCGGGCCGGGCGGGTTCAGCCAGTACGTCACGGACGCGGTGGCGCGACAGCTGGAACTGGACCTGCTCGCGGAGCTCGCCGACCTGATGGAGGGCGAACACGGCCCGGTTTCGGCGACGGCGTTGGCGGAGGCGAGGTGCGCATGGGCGGACCGCGAATAGCGGCGGGCGGAACGCTGATCTTGGACGGATCCGCGGTGGCCGAGCTCGCCGCGGGTGGTGCACGAGTCCGCGCGCATCTGGAGATCGCTCGTGAGCGCCGAGCGCGGGTGGTCATCAGCGCGGTGACGCTCGCCGAGTCGTTGCGCGGGGATGCGGTCGGGGCGGCGCTCGACGAGGTGCTCGCTCGGATCACTGTGCTGCCCGTGATTTCGGAGATCGCTCGACTTGCGGGAAAGCGCTCGGCCCGCGGACCGGGTGATCAGGCCGAACGGTCAGGTGTCGATGTGGATGCGCGGACCGAGTCCACAGTGGACGCCATCGTTGCGGCGACCGCACTGCGGTGCGCCCGTCCGGTCGTGCTGCTCACCGCGGTGCCCGAGGTGATGCGTCGCCTGCTCGCGGAACTTGCGGTGCTCGGGGAAGTCGAGCCGTCGGGGATGTCGGAGACCGCGAAAGTGCAGGCAGGAGAGGAGATTTTCATGGACGAACGCGGCGGCGGGGCGGTCCGGCGAGCGGGTCGGCCACGGGTGGCCATCGCGCAGGCGTGACCGGTGTTCGTGACCGATGTTGCCGCGTCAGATGATCGGTACCGGTTCAGGTCGTCTGACCACTGGTGTTGTGATCGAAAGTCTGCGTGGTCTTCGGTCGAATCAGCGGCCGCGTTGATCAAGCTGGCAGTGATTCACCTGGTCAGTGCCGCTGAAAGCCGAACAATCGCCGAAGTCGCCGGAACGCGGGAGATGCTGCGGCGAGTTGGCTTTCCGGCCGCAAAAGTCGGTAGGGTGGCGATCACTCCGGCCCTCTCGTCCACCGCGCGATCCATACCGAGCGCAGCCGTCCGCGCACAGCCTGTTGATCGTGATCAGTGCCACGCGCGACTGGCGTCACATTAGGGGGGGTCTGCGGAGTGTGTCCCACTCCAGTGGTGCGACCATGTCGGCATGGCTGGTAAATCCGAACCCACCCGGATTCTCATCCTCGGCGGCGGCTATGTAGGCATGTACACGGCACTTCAGCTTCAGTCGAAGCTGGGGCGTCGCGAAGCCTCCGTCACCGTGGTCGACCCTCAGCCGCACATGACCTACCAGCCCTTCCTTCCGGAAGCGGCAGCGGGCTCGGTCGAGCCTCGCCACGTGGTAGCGCCACTGCGACGAGTCCTGAAGCGGTGCCATGTGATCACCGCCAGTGTCACCGAGATCAAGCACGCCGATCAGGTCGTGACGATCGAGAACCCGCAGACAGGCCCCGAAGAGCTTGCCTACGACGTCCTCGTCGTGGCGCTCGGTTCGGTGTCCCGACTTCTGCCCATCCCCGGCCTGGCGGAACAAGGCATCAGCCTCAAGACCGTCGGTGAGGCCATCTACCTGCGCAACCACGTGCTGGCGAAGATGGACGCCGCGGCCAACACCTCCGACGAGGAGCTGCGCAAGCGGCTGCTCACCTTCACCTTCGTCGGCGGCGGATTCGCCGGCGCCGAGGCGTTGGCGGAGCTGGAGGACATGGCCCGCTACGCCACCCGCTACTACGAGTCCATCTCGCCGGAAGACATGCGGTGGGTCCTCGTCGAGGCCGCCGGGCGCGTGATGCCCGAGGTCAGCGAGAAGATGGGCGTCTACGTCGTCAAGGCCCTGGAAGAGCGCGGCATTCAGGTCTACCTGAACACCTTCCTGAAGTCCGTCGAGGGCGGGCACGCCATGCTCTCCGACGGGACCGAGTTCGACACCGACACCTTGGTGTGGAACGCGGGCGTCAAGGCGAACCCGGTGCTCAAGAACACCGACCTGCCGCTCGACGAGCGCGGCCGGATCAAGTCCACCTCGCACCTCCAGGTCGAAGGCCTGCCGGGCGTGTGGGCCGCCGGTGACTGCTCCGCGGTCCCGGACCTGTCGAAGATCGACGACGACCCGAACGCGACCTGTGCCCCGTCCGCGCAGCACGCGGTGCGCCAGGCCAACCAGCTCGGCAAGAACCTGCTGGCGAGCCTGCGCAACAAGCCCACCAAGGAGTACCGCCACGCCTACGCCGGTTCGGTGGCGGGCCTCGGGCTCTACAAGGGCGTCGCCGACGTCTACGGCTTCAAGGCCAAGGGCTTCATCGCGTGGTTCATGCACCGCACGTACCACGTGAGCCGGATGCCCACGTTCAACCGCAAGATGCGGATCGTCATCGACTGGACGCTGGCGTTCCTGTTCAAGCGGGAAGCCGTGTCGATGGGTCAGATCCAGAACCCGAAGGCCGACTTCGAGCGGGCCGCTGCGAGCTGATCCGCACTCCGAGTGATCACCGCGTGCTCCCTGAGCACGCGGTGATTCGCGTCCGAGTTGGGGACTGCTCCGTGCAGGCGATCAGGTGACCCGCTACCCTTGACAATGAGTAGCGAGTAATCGAAGACTGACGGGGCGTCTTCACCTGAAAGGATGCCTCACGTGGGGAAGGGGTGAATCCTTTGACTCTCCAGGAGTTAGCGGCTCTGCTGCGCAGCGGCGAAGTGCAGGACGGCCCGCTCGCCGATTTCGCGACCGAGTACCAGGCCGCGTCCGAGGTGTTCCGCAAGAAGGACGATTGACGCCGACCCGCATCACCGGCCACCGATGATCGCGGCATCGCAGGAGGACTGGGGCTATGACCGAGGGGGCGGACGACTTCGCGCACCCGTTCGGCCCCATCCCCGGCCCGTCCACCGCTGACTTCCGGCCCGGCCCGCTGCTGCTGCAGGGGCAGGACTACTTCTTCCGCTCCGACGACACCAGCCTCGACTTCCAGGAACGCGTGCACAGCGCGGACCTGGTCAACGACGGCGACGGTGACCCGATCCCGTGCGTGCTGGTGCTGGCGCGGGCCGCGGACATGGAGATGAACGAGCTGTCGCTCGCCCTGGCGGAGCGCGGCATCCGGATGGTCCGCATCGACGCCGACCGCTGCCTGGACATCGCGCTCACCGTCTACACCGACACCCCGCTGATCGAGTTCGAGCGCTGGCTGCTGCGGCCCGTCGTGGTGTGGCGGCGGCACTTCGACATCACCGCGCTGCCGGTCGACCCGACGACGGTGCACGGTGCCTACGTCCGCGAGCAGTGGCGCGCGGTGTCGAACTGGCTGTCCTGCCGGGCCGACTGGGAGCAGATCAATCCGGTGCGCTCCAGCTCGCACCTGGATCGGCTCACGCAGCTGCGCGACGCCACCGCGTTCGGTTTCCTGGTGCCGCGGACCGCGGTGACGACCCTGCCCGGGCGCAGCCGGCCGGGCGGTGGCCGGTGCATCGTCAAGACCGCCGGACACCACATGCTGGAGCCCGAACCCGGCGCGCTGCGCGGCCTTTTCCCGCGCCCACTGGACATCCGCCACTCCGCCGAGGCCAGGGAGCCCGCGCCGGTGCTGGTGCAGCAGTTCGTGGACTCCGAGCACGAGATCCGCGCGTTCGTGGTGGGCGACGAGGTCATCGGCTACCGGGTGGACAAGCTCGACCCGGCGCAGCTGTGGGTGGATCCGGATTCGGTCGTGGTGGAGCGGATCGAACTGCCCTCCGGCCTGGTGACGCGGCTGCTGGCGCTGTGCCGGTTCTGGCGGCTGCACGTGGCCGCGTTCGACCTGCTGGCCACCGGTTCGGAGCACGTGTTCCTGGAGGTCAACGTCAACTGCGATTGGCGCTGGTTCGAGCACCGGGCCCAGGACGACGCGGTCTCCACCGCGGTGCACGCCTGGGTCGGGGAGCGGTTCGAACACCTCGCCGCGTCCGCTCCGGCGCCGCGGTGGGACCGATGATCCGCGTCCGCGGTCGAGCACCGCGCGGACGGGGGCACGGCTTGCTCTGCTCGGCGGTTTTCGATCACCGGGAACCAGGTGCAGAGTCGGTGCGTCCGATCCGGCGACCGAGATCCGGCCCGGCGGTACCGAGCCGGTGTCCAGGACGCGCGTCCCCGGACGTGCGCTGAGGACCCAGCCCCCGTAGCCCAATTGGCAGAGGCAGACGACTTAAACTCGTCAGAGTGTCGGTTCGATCCCGACCGGGGGCACCACGAACCGCGCGTGCACCGCGCGGAACTCCGCGCCGCGCGGCGTGATCCGCGCCGGCTCGCCGGTCGCGCAGGATCCGCGTGCAGCGAACTCGCCGAGCCCCGGCCGCCGCCCACGAGAGGCCCGGTCCGGTCCCATTAGGGTCGTTACTCCAAGTGATGCAACCGTTGCGCCCGTTCGGTCGTCGCCATTCTGCGGTGCGGTTTCGCCGTTCGGGTCGGGTCCGGTTTCCGGCAAGGCGGATACCCCGACCACCGTGGGTGGTCGGGGTATCTCCGCGTACTCTCGTGATCGTCGGTGGCGGTCGGTTCGATGCGGGTCGTGACGGGTCGGACTTCGCCTGCTATCGGCGAGGCCATGTGGTGTGGTGTGCCGCTGACGAAACCCCCAGGCACCTCAGCGGCACACCTCCCGCCACTTGACTGCTGTCCGGATCCTTCGGACGATTCGCGCGCTCGACCGTCCGTGGCCCGTTCGGCGCAGCATGTGACAGAGCATGGCAGGCAACGGAGCGGACGTGGACCAGCTCGCGTCCGGAGCTCGGTGAAGTACCTGCTCAACGGCGGGTACCGGATTTTCCGGTCCGGATCCGGACCGGAGGAGGACGGGGATGACGGACCGGAAAGCGGGAACTTCGGCGGCGGGCTCCGGCACTCGTGCGCTGTTCGCGGAACGGTTCGCCCTGCTCTACGTCACGGCCGGAGATCCACCGCTGAAGCGGGTCGCCGACGCCGTGGAACGGGTCCGGCGGCTCGACGAGCGGGGCAGGCCGATCCGTTCGACGGCCCAGCGGATCAGCGACTGGCGCCGGGGACGCAACGTGCCCGCCAGGTTCGCGGCCCTGTCGGTGGTGCTGGAGATCCTGATCGGCGAGGCGCGGAAGAACCAGCCGCAGCCCCCGGTGGACGGACTCTACGACCTGGCGGTGTGGCGGGCCCGGTGGGAGGAAGCGCTGACCAGCCCGCTGGCCGCGCCGGAGGCGCCACCTGCGGCCGAAACCGGTGAGACGAACGGGACTCGGCCGGACGGCGGCCTGCCGACCGACGAAGGGCTCTGCCCGTACCGCGGGCTGGCCGCGTTCCACGAGGGCGACTCCGGATGGTTCTTCGGCCGGGAACGCGCCACCACCACGCTGGTGGAGCGGCTCGCCACCGCGGCCGACGACGGCGGCATCACGATGCTCGTCGGCGCTTCGGGAGCGGGGAAGTCCTCGCTGCTGGGGGCGGGCCTGCTCCCAGCGCTGACCGGTGGGGCGCTGGCGGACCAGGGGTCCTCCTCGTGGCCGGTGCGGACGATGACGCCGGGCGAGGATCCGCTGCGCTCGCTGACCGAGCTGATCCCCGAGCTCAACGAGGTCCTGGCCGCAGCGGAGCGTGACGACGCGGAATCGGACGACGACGACTCCGACGAGGAATTCCGGTTCGCGGAGTCGGTGCGCGACGCCGTCGCCGGGCACGTGCGGGACGCGGTCGGTGACGAGGCCCGGCTGGTCCTGGTGGTGGACCAGTTCGAGGAGACGTTCACGGTGTGCCGGGACGAGCACCGGCGAGCCCTGTTCGTCCGGGTCCTGCAGGCCTGCTGCACCACGGGATTCGCGGGCGGCACCTCGCCGGGGCTGGTGGTGCTGGGGTTGCGCGCCGACTTCTACGCGCGGTGCCTGGACTTCCCCGAGCTCGCGGAAGCGCTGCAGCACCGGCAGATGGTGCTCGGCGCGATGACCGTCGCCGAACTGCGCAAAGCCATCACGGGCCCCGCGAAGGCCACCGGGCTGCAGATCGAACCGGGCCTGGTGGACGTGCTGCTGCGCGACCTCGGGGTGAGCGTGGGCCGCGCCTACGGCAAGCCGTCGCAGCGGGCGTACGACGCGGGGGCGCTGCCGCTGCTCTCACACGCGCTGCTGGTGACCTGGCAGCGCAGGCAGAGCGGCAAGCTCACCATCGCCGGGTACCGCGCGGCGGGCGGCATCCAAGGTGCGGTGGCCGCCACCGCGGAACGGGCGTGGGCGGAGCTCGCCGAGGACGGGCAGGCCGCGGCGCGGCAGGTGCTGCTGCGGCTGGTGCACGTCGGCGAGGACACCCAGGACACCCGCAGGCGCGCGACGTACGCGGAGATCGTCGAGCACGCCGAGAACCGCGAAGCGGCCCGGCAGGCGCTCAACGTGCTGACGGCGGCGCGGCTGGTGACGCTGGACTCCGAATCGGCCGAGATCAGCCACGAGGCGCTGCTGTACGCGTGGCCCCGGTTGCGCGGCTGGATCGACCAGGACCGCGCGGGGAACCTGGCGCGGCAGCGGCTGGAACGCGACGCGGAAGCGTGGCGCCAGGAAGATCGGGACGTCTCGCTGCTCTACCGCGGGGCGCGGCTGGAAACCGCCCGGCACTGGGCGGCGCAGGTGGATTCGGCGGAGCTCTCGGCGGTCAGCCACGAGTTCCTCGCCGCCTCGCTGCGGCACCTGCGCCGGACGGGCTGGTTCCGGCGGGCCACGGCGGCGGCGGTGTGCGTATTCGCCGCGGTGGCCGCGGTGGCGGCGGTGCTGGCGGTCCGCGAGCGCGACGACGCCGAGTTCCGCCAGGTGCTCGCGCAGGCCGACCGGTTACAACCGGTCGATCCCTCCGCGGCGGCGAAGCTGGACCTGGTGGCCAAGCGGCTCCGGCCGGACGACCCGGCGGTGGACACCCGCCTGCTGTCCACCCAGAACTCCGCGCTGGGCACGCCGCTGCACGGGCACCAGAGCTCGATCTACCTGACCACGTTCAGCCCGGACGGCCGGACGCTCGTGACCGCCGGCTACGACCGGACCGTGCGGCTGTGGGACGTCACCGACCGGAACCGGCCGAAGGCCCTGGGCGAGCCGCTTCGGGACTTCGGCAGCTGGGTGACGTCGGCCGTGTTCAGCCCGGACGGGCGGACGCTGGCGGCGGCGGGCGACGACCACCGCGTCCGCCTCTACGACGTGGCCGATCCCGCTCGCCCGAAGCCGCTCGGAGCCCCGCTGAGCGCCGACGACGGCACGATCTACCTGATCGAGTTCAGCCCGGACGGGCGCACCCTGGCCACGGCGAACGAGAACAAGACCGCGCGGTTGTGGAACGTCGCCGACCCGGCCCACCCCGCACCGCTGGGCGGCCCGCTGACGGGGCACACCGCGCAGGTGCGGACCTTGGCCTACAGCCCGGACGGGCGGACGCTGGCGACCAGCGGTGACGACCGGACCATCCGGCTGTGGAACGTGGCCGACCCGGCTCGGCCGGTGCCGATCGGGGCGCCGCTGGAAGGGCACACCGAAGGCATGCACTCGGTGGCGTTCAGCCCGGACGGGCGGACGCTGGCCTCCGGCAGCGTCGACAAGACGATCCGGCTGTGGGACGTGCACGACCCGGGCGACGTGCGCCAGCTCGGGCCCGCCCTCATCGGGCACGACGCGCCGGTGTGGTCGGTGAAGTTCAGCCCGGACGGTCGGACGCTGGCCTCCGGCAGCGCGGACAGCTCGGCGTTGCTGTGGAACGTGACCGACCCGTCGAACGCGACGCAGATCGGGCAGAGCCTCAGCGCGGGCAGCAGCACGGTGTTCGCCGTCGGCTTCAGCCCGGACGGGCGCACGCTGGCCACCGGCGGCGACGACGGGGCCGTGCGGTTGTGGTCGGTGCCGGAGCAGGTCCTCGCCGGGCACAGCTCGAGCGTGAACGACGCGGTGTACCGCCCGGACGGCAAGGTCCTCATCACCGCGAGCGAAGACCGCACGGTGCAGGTGTGGGACACGACGAACCCGCGGCTGCCGCGTCCGCTGGGCGCTCCGCTGACGGTCTACTCCGGCCCGGTCGGTTCGGTGTACGCGGCGGCGTTCAGCCCGGACGGGCAGGTGCTGGCGACCGGCGGCGGAGCCGGGACGGTGCGGTTGTGGGACATGCGCGATCCGGCGGCGCCGAAACCGCTCGGCGCCCCGCTGGAGGTCGGCACCCGGTACATGGGGGAGGTGGCGTTCAGCCCGGACGGGCGGACGCTGGTCACCGGCAACGACGACCTCAGCGCCCAGCTGTGGAACGTCGAGGACCCGGCGCACCCGGTGCGGGTCGGGACTCCGCTGCTCGGGCACCGCGGCTACATCAACAGCGCCCGGTTCAGCCCGGACGGGCGGCTGCTGGCGACCGCCAGCAGCGACGGCACCGTCCGGTTGTGGAACGTCGCCGACCGGGAGCACCCCGCGCTCGTGGGGCGGCCGTGGGACATGGACGACTCGGCGACGTACTCCGCGGTGTTCAGCCCGGACGGGCGGACCCTCGCCACCACCGGTGGGGACAAGGCGGTGCGGCTGTGGAACATCGAGAACCCGGCCGCACCGGAAGAGCTCGGATCGCCGCTGCTCGGGCACTCCCAGAACGTCAAGTCGGCCGAGTTCAGCCCGGACGGCAAGACCCTGGCGACCGGTAGCGAGGACCGCACCGTCCGGTTGTGGAACGTCGAGGACCCCGAGCACGCCGAGCCGATCGGCATCTCGCTCAGCGCGCACCGCGCGGCGGTGCATTCGGTGGCGTTCAGCCCGAACGGCGGGTTCGTGGCGTCCGCCAGCGGCGACAACACCGCCTACCTGTGGGACCTCGACGTCGACCGGGCCGTGGAGCGGATCTGCGACACCACGCGGGGCGTGCTGACGCGCGCCCAGTGGGAGCAGATGATCCCGCAGGTCCCGTACGCACCGCCGTGCGAGTGAGCTAGCGGCCGAACAGCCGCCGCACCCGATCGCCGAAGTCGAGCACCGTCTCGCGGCATTCCCGCAGCGCGTCGGGGTGCGTCCGGGTGTCGGCGAGCGCGTCGCGCCAGCCGTCCCCGGACACGACCGGCACGGGGTGGTGGAAGCCGAAGAACTTCGAGGCGAACGGATCGACGACCACGACCCGGCGGCGCATCAGGGTCGCCCAGTAGGCGCCGTGGTACGAGTTCGTCAGCACCGTCGCGCCGGAGGCGAGGAACTCCAGCGTTTCGCCCAGGTCGTGGTGCTGGTTGGTCAGCAGCGGCAACCCGTCGATGTCGGCGGGGAACGGGAGCTTCCGGTCGCGGTGGCGGTAGGCGACGATCTCGTGCCGCGGTTCACCGGGGTCGGCGAGCTGCGGCAGCAACGCGCTCACGCACGGCACCCACTCGTACGGGCCGGGCCCGGTCCGGTCGCGCAGGCCGACCAGGTCGAACCGGTCCAGGTAGCCGGGGTCGGTGATGGTGTGGTGCTCGTTGTTGTTGTGCCCGGCGCCCCAGACGACGAGCTTCGGCGGGCGCAACCCCATCAGCTGGTCGAGCTGGCGGTCGAAGAACCCGGTGCCGATGAGCCCGCCGCCGCCGTAGATGACGTGGGCGTGGCGCAGCCGGTCCGCGTAGCGCGGGATGTCGTGCTCGATGTCGATCGTGGTGGCGTCGGCCAGCCACGGGAAGTGCTCGGGGTGGTTCGACGGCGGGCACGCCATGTCGCCGATGTTGTCCGGGTCGCGCCGATGCACAACGAAAATCTCGGTCATGGCTTGATTCTGGGGTCGGGGTCTTTTTGCCTTGGTGGTCGGGTGGCGGAACCTCAGCCGGTCTCTCGCTGCGAGATCTTTTTCCCGAGTGGCTCTCCGCCACGAGGGAAAAAGCTGTCCTCGCGAGAAGAACGCTGAGAACCCGCGGCGGTGCCGGTTGCTCTGGTGGTCGCTGCTCAGCGGCTTCGCCGCTGACAGGACTAGTGACAACGGCCGGCGTGGGCTCAGGCCGTGGTGGGGCGGGTTCGGGACTGGTGGATGAGGTCGGTGAGGACGGTGGGGAGTTCGGCCGCGTCGAGGTGGGTGCGCACGGCGGTGTGGTTGGCGTCGAGCCGTGCCTCCGTCGCGGCCGGGTCGCGCAGCAGCTCGGCGATGTCCGCCACGTCGTCGGGGGAGGGGACGTGCAGGCCGAGGGCGCGGAGTTCGTCGAGCACCGGGTACGGGCCCGCGACGACGAGCCGCCGGGCGGCGGCGGCCTCGGCGACCGGCAGGCCCCAGCCCTCCCACGTCGACGGCAGCAGCACCAGGTCGGCCGCCGCGTACATGTCGGCCTGCTCGGCGACGTGGCCGCGCAGCGGACCGGGCGCGGCGGCGAGCGCGTCCGCCACCGGTCCGGCGGGAGCCGGGGTGGCGTCGGTGAGCCAGTAGCGCACCGGGGAATCCCACTGCCGGTCGAGGGCGCCGGCGAACGCGACGGCGCCGGGGATGTTCTTGTTCGGTCCCTCCACCCGAGCCGGGTGCACGATCAGCAGTTCGCCCGGTGCGACCCCGAGCCGCGAGCGGGTGCCGTCGCGGTCGCCGCCGCCGAGCCCGTCGACGTCGACGCGGTTGTGCACCACGCGCAGCGCCCCGGCACGGTCCAGTCCGGGCCAGCGCTCCGCGAATTCGCGCGCGGTCCGCTCGTTGATCAGGACGTGCAGGTGCGCCGGGTGGTGCAGCGGCACGGTGTCGCCGTCGACCGCGCGCAGCGGGGTGCCCTGCCAAGCCGGGTCGTGGTGTCGCAGGATCACCGGGATCGCCGCGTCGAGCGCGTGCCGCTGCCAAGCGGCGGAGGCGTCGGGGGCGCTCCAGAGCGAACCCGCGTTGTCCAGCACCAGCAGGTCGTGCTCGGCGCAGAGCCGTCGGATCGTGCCGTGCGCGACGGGCGGCGGGTCGCCGCCGGGGCGGTCCGCCCACATGCCGGTGACCTCCACGTCACCCGGTTCGTGGTCGACGAAGTGGCCGGCGGCCCGGGTGACCCGATGCCCCAGGGAGCGCAATGCGGAGATCCACTTGGCGGCCTCGATGCTCACCCCGTCGAACCCGCCCAACCGGTGCGAGACCAGGCACACCCGCATGTTTCCTCCGTTGTCCGTCCGATGCCGGTGTCCAGCATGGAGTATTGCGATAGCAGCACGTAAAGGGTCTCGTCACCGGAACCTTGCGTACAGTCCGCCGCATGCGTCTTCTGGCAACGTTGGGGAGTCTGCGCGCGGTGATCACGGTGATGGTGGCCATCTCCGCCGTGCAGATGGGGCTGGTCGCCTTCGGCAACCTCACGGACTTCGGAACCAATGCGGAGTTCGTGCAGCACGTGTTCGCAATGGACACGACTTTCAATTCACCCGACGCGATGTGGCGGTCGATCACGCATCCCGGACTGGGGACGACCGCGTACATCCTGGTGATCGGATGGGAGGTTCTGATCTCGGTGGTGCTCATCGCGGCGCTCGTCGCGTGGGTCCGCCCGCACGCGGACGCGCGGGCCGTCGAACGCGCGCGGCAGCTGGCCAGCTTCGGCTGGCTGCTGGAGGTGCTGCTGTTCGGCGGCGGATTCATCGTCATCGGCGGTGAGTGGTTCATGATGTGGCAATCGGACAAGTGGAACGGTCTGCAGCCCGCGCTGCAGAACCTGATCATCGCGTCGATCGGTTTGCTGCTGGTTCACCTGCCGGACAAGGAGAAGGCCGCGGCCTGACCTTCGACGGCTCCACCGCGGCGGCCGTGCCGCGGTTTCCGCACTGGGGGCCGGGTGATCGTGGCAGGAGGGCCGCGATCACCCCGGCTCGAATCAGATTCGCCGGGGCTTTCCGGTCATTTCGGAATGCGGGCGCCGCTTTCGCGCGGAATTCGCCGCGCACCTGCGCGCGGCGACTAGTGTCGGCTTCGTGCGCATTCTCCTTTCGAGCCTGTCCGCTCATGGTCACGTGTTTCCACTGGTCCCGTTGGCGCGCGCCGCACGCGCGCACGGACATGAAGTCCTCTTCGCCACGGGCGCGCAGTTCGAGCCGACGTTGAGCGGTCTCGGACTGCGAACGGAAGCGGTGGGCGTGCCCATCGGCGCGGGTTTCGCCGCCGCGAGCGGGAATTCCCCGACCCGGCCGGAACCCGGTTCGGACGAGTGGCTCTCGTTGGTGGTGCGGGTGTTCGGCGCCGAGCTGCCGCGCAGCTACGCCGCCGATCTGCTGCCGGTGCTGGAGGGCTTCACCCCGGACCTGGTGGTGCACGAGGCGGGCAACCACGGCGCCGCCCTGGCCGCGCGGCACGCCGGGATTCCCGGCGTCTGCCACGGGTTCGGGAAGCAGAACCCGGCGCACTTCCCCGGTTTCGACGCGGCGCTGCGCGGTATCGCCGACGAGTTCGGGATCGCGCTGCCCGCGGGAGATCTGCGCACCGTCGGCAATCCGTACCTGGACATCTTCCCGGCTTCGCTGCAGGACGCCGAATTCCTCGCCGCGGTGGATCGGACGCCGCTGCGCCCGGTGCCGTTCGCGGGCGGGGGCGAGCTGCCGCCGCAGGCGGTGGGGCCGCGGACGCGCCCGCTGGTGTACCTGACGCTGGGCACGGGTTTCGGCGACCCGGCGGTGCTGCGCGCGGCGATCGGCGGGCTCGCCACCCTCGACGTGGACGTGATCGTGGCGGCGGGTCCGAGCGTGGCGGCGGACGCGCTGGGCGGGCTGCCCGCGAACGTGTCGGTGCACGAATGGGTGCCGCAGGCCGAGCTGCTGGACCACGTCGACCTGGTGGTGCACCACGGCGGCAGCGGAACGACGCTGGCCGCGCTGGGCGCGGGACTGCCGCAGCTGGTCTTGCCGCAGGGCGCGGACCAGTTCGGCAACGCGGAGACGATCAGCTCGGCCGGCGCGGGGGCGCAGCTGCTCGGCGCGGAGGTCACGGCGGAAGCGGTGCACGACGCGGCGCGGGCCCTGCTGGCCGACGAGAAGCCCCGCGAAGTCGCCGAGCGGGTCGCCGCCGAGATCGCCGCGATGCCCTCCCCGGAGGAGATCGCCGCCCGCCTCGCGGACTTCACCTGATCCGCAGACGGCCGCACGTCACCCCCAGCGGACGTGCGGCCGTCTCCGGTTCCGACGGTGCGCGCGGGCGGGATTCATCGCGGGTCGCGGCCGAGGAAGCCCAGCAGGCGGTCCGGTGCGCTCGCGCCCGGCGGCAGCGCGATCGGCGCCTCGAACCGGCCCGGCCGGTCCTCGTCGGCGACGAGCAGCGCGACCAGCGGCAGCAGGTCGTCGGCGAGCGCCGTCGGCAGCGGCCGGTGTTGCCCGCTGGAGCGGGCGATGTCCCAGCCGTGCACCGCGATCTCCAGCGCACCGGTGCCGACGACGACGCACCGGGGCACTTCTGCGCCGAACACCGCCACCGGGTCGACGTCGACCGTCGCGTTCCACGCCCCGAGCAACCGCCTGGAGCGGTCCCGCAGCGACCGCGTCGGATCCGCTTCCGGCTGAGCCTGCGCGGCGAGCCCGATCCGGCCGCCGACGGCCTCGCCGAGCACCGCGACCGAGTCGTCCAGGTGCGCCAGCAGCGCCCGCAGGTCCCATCCGGCGCACGGCGTCGGCCTGGTCAGCGCCGCCACCGGCACCTCGTGCAGCACGCCTGCCAAGTAGTCCACGGCGCGTTCCAGCAGGGCGACGCCGCCGAGCGCGCGCGGCGCCGCCGGGTTCCGCTCCACGGCGCGGTCAGCGCGCCGCGCGGATGTCGGCGAGCAGCTGCGCGGGCAGGCCGAACGTCTCGAACAGTGCGGCGTCGGAGAACGCGACGACGTGCTCGACGAGGTCCCCGCGCATCGTGAGCACCTGCAGCTGGAACGGCTGGAAATCGCCGCGCTCGTCGCGCATGTACACGCTGAACGCGGGCTGGCCGTTCGCGGCGGTGCGGACCAGCCGCATGTCGCCGGGGCCCGCGGGGCAGCGCTGCGCGATGAGCCTGCCGATCGGTTCCGGCCCCTGGTACCAGCCGGTGAACGGCGGCATCTCCCACACCGCGTCGGAGGTGAACAGCTCGACGATGGTCGGCACGTCCTTCGCCTCGAACGCGGTGACCCACTGCTCCAGCAGGGCGCGCTGGTGCGGCGTGGCCGGACCGGTGGTGCTCTCCGGAGCGGGCGCGACCTGGTCGAGCTGGGCGCGGGCGCGTTGCAGGCTGCTGTTGACCGACGCGGTGCTGGTGCCGAGCAGCTCGGCGACCTCCGCCGCGCGCCAGCGCAGCACCTCCCGCAGCAGCAGCACCGCGCGTTGCCGCGGCGGCAGGTGCTGCAGCGCGGCGACCAGCGCCAGCCGGGTGTGCTCCCGGGAGGTCACCACGTCGGCCGGGTCGTTCCCGGCGGGCAGCATCGCGTCCGGCACCGGTTCCAGCCAGGGCACTTCGCCGCGTTCCACCAGGTCCTCCGCCGGATCGGAGCTGGGATTGCCGAGCCCGGTGGGCAGCGGTCTGCGTCCCCTGCTCTCCAGCGCCGTCAGGCACGCGGTGGTCGCGATCCGGTGCAGCCAGGTGCGCAGCGACGACCGGCCGTCGAACCGGTCGTAGGCGCGCCAGGCGCGCAGGTAGGTCTCCTGCACGAGGTCCTCGGCGTCGTGCACCGACCCGAGCATCCGGTAGCAGTGCGCCAGCAGTTCCCGCCGGAACGGGTCCGCCTGCCGCAGGAATTCGTCGTCTTCGAGGTGCTTCGCCATGGTCATGGCCTTCCGCCTCCAACAGGGAGTTCCACTGTAGGTGGGTCGGAAATCGCCTACGGGGTGTTCGGACCGGATCGGGCCGCGGAACTCATCGCGGATGCGACGGAAGTCGTGAAGCAGGTGACGAAAGTAGTCGAGCGCGCGCCGAACCGGCCGGTGCGGGCGGCCGGGTGCCTATCCTCTCCGCGTGGTCACCAGCGATGAGCCGCCCCGCACCGACGAGGCACGAATCCGCCGCGCGCACCGGGTGCTGTTCCGGCTCACGCTGGCGCTGGCGGTGCTGGGCGCCGCGTTCGGCTACCTGGTGCTGTCCGGCGATCCGGCGCAGGGCGGTTTGCCGGTGGCGCTGCCGCTGGGCGTGGTCGCGCAGCTCGCCGCGACGGTCGTGATCGGCCGTTCCGCCTCCCGCCCGCACCTGGGGCTGCTCGCGGTGCTCCTGGTGGCGGCGCTGATGTACCTGCTGGACACGCCGTGGCGCGCGCTGATGGTCGCGGGCGCCGTGCTGTGGGTGCCGCTGGCGCTGTCCTGGGCGGCGGCGCGCGTGGCCGAGCGGGCCCGCGCGCGGTGGGAGATCGCGACGTCCGCGGTGGCGGTGCTGGCCTACGCGGTGGTCGCGGGCGCGGGGACCGAGTCGTTCGGGCCGGCCGCGTCGCTGGCGGCGATCGCCCCGGTGCTCGGCGGCATCGCGACGGTGCTGGCGCGGCGGCTCGCCCAGGCGCGCCGCGATCGGGCGGAGGCGCTGACCCGGGAGCGGGTCGCGGTGGCCCGCCAGGAGCAGGCGGCGGAGCGGGAACGGCTGTCCGCGGACATGCACGACAACCTCGGGCACGTGCTGACCTTGCTGGTGCTGCACGCCAACGCGCTCGCCGTGAGCAGTTCGGATCCGGCGGCGCGGGAGGCGGGGCGGCGCATCGGCGAGCTCGGCGGCTCGGGGATGACCGAGCTGCGCCGGTTGCTGGCGCTGCTCGACGACCCCGATTCGGCGACCGAGCGCCATGCCGCCGGGGAGTCCGAATCGGTGTCCGACCTGGTGGAGCAGGTGCGCGACGCCGGTCAGGCGGTGGAGTTCACCGACACCGGAGCGGAACGCGACCTGCCCGCCGTGCTCGCCCGGACCGCGCACCGGGTGGTGCAGGAGGGGCTGACCAACGCCCGCAGGCACGCGCCGGGAGCGACGGCCGAGGTGGAGGTGCGCGACGAGGACGAGGCGGTGCGCGTCTGCGTCCGCAACGGTCCGGGCGGTCCGGGCGAACGGGGCGCGGGGCGCGGTCTCGACGGCCTGCGCAGGCGGGTCGAGCTGCTCGGCGGCGAGCTGCGCGCCGAACCGCACGAGGACGGCGGGTTCACGCTGCGCGCCACGCTGCCGGTGACGGCGGCGGCGCGGAGTTGATCGCGGCGCGAGCCCGTCCGACACACCGGTGCACGATGGCCCGGATCCGGTCGGGGGCCGCTTCGTAGAATCGCCGGGTGACTTCCGCGCAGAGCAGTCCCGTCGCCGATCCTGCCGCGCCCGACGCGCTGGGGGTGTTGAACCGCGTCTTCGGCTACGACTCGTTCCGGGGGCCGCAGCAGGACATCGTCGAGCACGTCATCGCCGGCGGTGACGCGCTGGTCCTGATGCCCACCGGTGGCGGGAAGTCGCTGTGCTACCAGGTTCCGGCGCTGGTCCGGGACGGTGTCGGCGTGGTCGTGTCGCCGCTGATCGCGCTGATGCAGGACCAGGTGGACGCGCTCACCGAGGTCGGCGTGCGAGCCGGGTTCCTGAACTCCACGCAGGACGCGGGGGAGCGCCGCGCCGTGGAGGCCGCGTTCCTCAACGGGGAGCTGGACGTGCTCTACCTGGCGCCGGAGCGGTTGCGCGTCGAGTCGACGTTGTCCTTGCTGGACAAGGGGAACATCTCGCTGTTCGCGATCGACGAGGCGCACTGCGTGGCGCAGTGGGGCCACGACTTCCGCCCGGACTACCTCGCGCTGTCCATGCTGCACGAGCGTTGGCCGGACGTGCCGCGCATCGCGCTGACCGCCACCGCCACGGAGGCCACCCGCGGTGAGATCGCGACCAGGCTGGACCTGACGCAGGCGCGGCACTTCGTGGCGAGCTTCGACCGCCCGAACATCCAGTACCGGATCGTCGGCAAGAACGATCCGAAGAAGCAGCTGCTGAACCTGCTGCGCACCGAGCACGCCGGGGACGCGGGGATCGTCTACTGCCTGTCGCGGTCGTCGGTGGAGAAGACGGCGGAGTTCCTCAGCCAGAACGGGATCCCGGCCGTGCCGTACCACGCGGGCCTGGACGGGCGGACCCGCGCGACGCACCAGTCCCGGTTCCTGCGCGAGGAAGGGCTGGTGGTGGTCGCCACCATCGCGTTCGGCATGGGCATCGACAAGCCCGACGTGCGGTTCGTCGCGCACTTGGACCTGCCGAAGTCGGTGGAGGGCTACTACCAGGAGACCGGCCGAGCGGGGCGCGACGGCCTCCCGTCCACCGCGTGGCTGGCCTACGGCCTGCAGGACGTCGTCCAGCAGCGCAAGATGATCAACAACTCCGAGGGCGACGACGCGCACCGCAGGCGGCTGGGCACGCACCTGGAGGCGATGCTCGCGCTGTGCGAGACGGTGGAGTGCCGCCGGGTGCAGCTGCTGGCCTACTTCGGCCAGGACGGCGAGCCCTGCGGCAACTGCGACACCTGCCTGGCTCCGCCGGAGTCCTGGGACGGCACGATCGCGGCGCAGAAGCTGCTGTCGGCGGTGTACCGGCTGCAGAACGAGCGGCGGCAGAAGTTCGGCGCCGGGCACGTCATCGACATCCTGCTCGGCAAGCGCAACGACAAGGTCGACCAGCACCGCCACGACGAGCTCACCGTCTTCGGCATCGGCACCGACCTGCGCGAGGCGGATTGGCGCGGAGTGGTGCGCCAGCTGCTCGCGCAGGGCCTGCTGGCGGTGGAGGGCGACTACGGCACGCTGGTGCTCACCGCGGCCAGCGGCGAGGTGCTGGGCCGGGAGCGCTCGGTGCGGTTGCGCCGCGAACCGGAGAAGCCCGCGAAGCAGCCGAAGGCCGCCAAGGCGCGCAAGGCGGACCAGGTCGAGATGCCCGCCGAGGCGGCACCGCTGTTCGAACGCCTCCGCGCCTGGCGCGCGGCCACCGCGAAGGAGCAGGGCGTGCCCGCGTACGTGATCTTCCACGACGCGGTGCTGCGCCAGGTCGCGGCGCAGCGTCCGTCCACACTGGACGAACTGGGGACCATCAGCGGAGTCGGCCAGAACAAGCTGGACAAGTACGGCGAAGCCCTCCTGGGCGCCCTCGCCGAGGAGTGAGTCCGCGCACTTCCCGCGGTGCCGGCCGCGGCGGTGCGCGCGGTGGGGCGGACGGGGCTCGTGGGGTGGACGCTCCGCGTCGGGGCGATCACGCTGCGTGGTAATGCCCCGCCGCGGCTCGTCCGGGTGCGCGGGCATGGCACCCTGGTAGGGCTGAGGCCGGTACGCACAGGGCGGGCGCGGCCGTGCAAGCGGGCCCGGGGTTTGACTGCCGGGCGATGACCAGGAGTGGTTGAGTGTTCGACTTTATCCTCTATCCCGTGTCGGCCATCTTGTGGTTCTGGCACAGGGTTTTCGGCACCGTGCTGGGGCCGGACAACGGGTTCGCCTGGGCACTGTCGGTGTTCTTCCTGGTGTTCACGCTGCGCGTGGTGCTGCTCAAACCGGCGATCAGCCAGATGCGCGCCGGCCGGAAGATGGCGAAGTTCTCCCCGCAGATCCAGAAGCTGCGGGAGAAGCACAAGAACGACAAGCAGCGCATGGCGCAGGAGATGCAGAAGCTGCAGTCCGAGCACGGGGTCAACCCGATCGGCGGCTGCCTTCCCGCTCTGCTGCAGATCCCGGTGTTCCTGAGCCTGTTCCACGTCCTGCGCGGGTTCACGCCGCAGGCGCCGAACAACTACATCTTCGACCGCGCCGGGGTCGAGTCGTTCATCAACGCCGACATCTTCGGCGCGAAGCTCGGCAACTGGCTGAGCCAGCCCACCGCGGTGCTCGAAGCGTTCGGGACCACGCGGCTGAACATGATCTCGGTCGGCCTGCCGCTGATGGTGATCGCGTCCATCGCGACGTTCGTCACGATGCGCATGTCGATGAAGCGCCAGACCGACGCCTCCATGGCCAACCCGCAGACGGCCATGATGGGCAAGTTCATGATGTACGTCGCGCCGATCGGCACCTTGTTCTCCGGGTGGGTGCTGCCGATCGCGATCGTCCTGTACTTCATGGCGAACAACATCTGGACGCTGGGCCAGCAGCACTTCCTGAGCAACAAGATCGACCGCGAGCAGGAGCGGGAGAAGCAGAAGGAGATGGCGGCGAAGAAGGACGCGCCGCGCCCGAAGCCCGGCCAGAAGCCCGGCCAGGTGGTGAAGAAGGACGCCGAGGACGACGCCTCCGATGACGAGGCCGCGTCCGAGGAGGAGACCGGTTCCACCGCCACCAACGGCTCCACGCCCGGCAAGGCCACCGCGGCAGCCGGGCAGCGCACCGACGGCCGCCAGGTCAACCGGCGCCCGCAGCAGAAGAAGCGACCGGGCAAGCAGGCCGCGTCGGCGAAGAAGAGCCAGAAGAAACGCCGCTAGCGGCTAAGCAGTCGAACGAAGAGCGGGGCCCCCGACATGGGGACCCCGCTCTTCTCTTTCCAGCTCTTCATCTCGTCAGCGGCGAAGCCGTGCCTCGTGGCGGAGCCACTTGGGAAAAAGATCCCGCAGCGACAGACCGACCGAGGTTCCGCTACCCGACCACTACGCAGCTCATCCGCGTCATGCCGGAGTAGCCACGACGATGCGGTTTTCGTCGTATCCGAGGTCGCCGCCGACGTACCGGCCACCGCAGGTGACCAGCACGAGCCGGTGCTCGCCGCCTTGGCCGAACAGGTCCGCCGCGCGGGCGGGCAGTTCTTCCTTGGTCAGCGTGACGATCTCGGAGACGCGGTAGCGCCACTCCGTGCCGTCGTCGTCGACGACGGTGACCTCCTGGTCCGGAGCGGAGTCCCACAGCTCTTCGAACGGTCCGACGGCGCCCTTCCAGTTCACGTGCCCGGCCAGCACCGTCGCGCCCTTGGGGGAGTCCAGACCGGCACCCCACCAGGTGGCTTCGCCGACGCCGTCCGGCACCGGGAGGGTCCCGGACCGGTCGATCTCCTTGCGCACCAGCTCCGCCTGGCCGCCCTGCGGCAACCGGACGGTGCCCGGCGGTTGGCCCGCCGGGACGTGCACCGGCTGCGGCGGCAGGTCCGCGACCTGCACCGGAGCCGGTTGCGCCGGTGGTGGTGCCGCGGCCGGGGCCGACTGCTCAGCGCCACCCCGGAGCAGCGTGCCCGCCACGACGGCGACCACCGCGACCAGCCCGACCACGCCGGCCAGGACCAGCGTGAGCAGGCGCCGCCGCTGCGCGATCAACGCTCACCCGCCGATACGAGCCGCTTGCGCCACGCCGCGCCACCGGCCACCGCGGCGCCGGTGAGCGTCAGCGCACCGAGTCCGAGCAGTCCGGGGGACAGGGCGCCGGTGTCCTCGGCGGCCACGACGCCACCGCTGACACCCGGGTCACCGGCCGGGATGAAGATCGGCACGGTGGGGGTGTTGGCCTTGTTCGTCACGGTCAGCGTCAGGGTGCCGCCGGGTTCGACGGTGCCCACGACCGACGGCGGGTTCGCCGCGTCGAACGCTTCCTCGTAGCCCTGCGCGGGAGCCACCTCGGTGATCTTGATCTCTTGCGGGGTGCGCAGGTCCGCGATCTCCACCGTGCCCTGGTCGCCGGTGGTGACCACGGCGGGCTGCCCGTCCGGGCCGGTCAGCTCGGTGCCGTCCTGCTTCAGCGCGGGCTTGTCGTCGGGCAGGCTGACGCGCAGCGCGACGCCCGCGATGCCCGCCTTGCTCTCTTCGTCGATCTTGCCGACGGCGACCTTGCCGGGCGCGGTCACCGCGGTCGTGATGTCTTCGACCTTGACCTGGTTCTCCCCGCCGGTCGACACCACGCGCTGCACGCCGTCCGGGTTCTCGACGGCCTGCTGCACGTAGGGGCGCTCGGCCGGGGTGGCCAGCTCGCCCTCCAGCTTCGGGTTCGGCCCGGTGGGCGTCACCTTCAGCTGGAGCGGGTCACCGCTGTCCGGCGTGGTGATCGTGCCGTCCTCGCCGAGGCCCTCGACCTCGGCGTCGGTGGCGGTGATCTTCACCGGGACACCGGTCACGCCGGTGCCGTCGGGGTGGCTGACCGCGAAGGTCCAGTCCGCCGCCTCGCCGATGACCTGGGGGTCCTCCGGCGCGGTCAGCGCGGCCTCCCACGGACCGCGGTTCTTCTCCGCGTCCGCGCGCAGGGTCTCGACGGCGTCCTTGGCGCCCTGCGGCAGCTTGCCCAGCTGGAAGTCGATGTCGTAGCCGATCTTGTCGAAGGGCAGCCCCGGGTCGAGGTCGCCTTCGTCGCGCGGCGCCGACGTCCACGAGTGCAGCAAGTGCGCGAGCGCAGCCGCCTCGTCCGCGCTCTCCGTGTTGCCGTAGCGCAGCAGCAGGTAGGAGATGTTCGCCGCGACGTCGTCCTCCAGCGGGGTGCCCCACTTGGTCAGCAGCTCGTCACCCGGCTCGTACTGCTCGCCGGTGTCCGGTGCCTTCAGCGCGAACCGGACGCACCACACCTGGTTGCCGCCGACGATGTAGGAACCCAGCCAGTCCCGGTCCCGTTCGATGCCCGCGTAGGGCTGTCCTGGTGTGGTCTCGTGGCCGATTCCTTCCTCCGGCGCGGCGATGGCCGTTCCCGTGGTCGCCAGCAAACCGCTGCCGGCGAGCACAGCGGAACCCACCACCGCTGTGAGCAACTTCCTGAACGTGCGCATGCAAGCTCCAGTCTCGGTCTGGGAGAGAGGGCATCGGCGTGCTGCGATCCGGTCACGTGCAGAGCGACATGGCGTTGACCGGCGCGAAAGCCCCCCGACATGGCACGCGGACACCCAGGCGCATCCTTTCGGTCACGCGCGGTAGCTACAAGAGGTCATTCGGTGTAATCGATCTCATTACCCGGAGCGAGATTTCGCCGTGTCCTGAGGCGGCTCGTGCTCGTTCGGCCGCAGCGCAGCGGCCATTTCGGTGGTGACCGGGCACTCGCGGCCACACCTCGAAAAGGTTGCGACGGTGAGTGATCGTCATTTCACCGTTTATCCCGCGGGAGTAGCTTCCGGACAGGCGGGAACCGGCTACCGCCAAGCGGGTAAAGTCGGTTTTACCAGTGGGGAACCGACCGGCAGGTTCGGTCGTTGTACCGGAGACGGCGCAAAACACGCCCAGGAGGACGAGTTGCGCACTACGAGCAACCCAGCGTTCAAGAACCTGCCGACCAACGGCGGGTACGCGAACTTCAACCATGGCCAGGGCGGCTTCGGCGCGCCCGGCCAGGCACCGGCCGCGCCGCCGAAGGCGACGCGCCCGATGACGATCGACGACGTGGTCACCAAGACCGCCATCACGCTCGCCCTCACCGTGGGCACCGGCGCCGCGACCTACATCACGGGCGCCTACGCGCTCGCGCTGCCCGCGGCGATCATCGGCCTGGTGCTGTCGCTGATCATCATCTTCAAGAAGAAGGTCAGCCCGGCGCTCGTCATCGCCTACGCGGCGGTCGAAGGCGTGTTCCTCGGCGGCATCAGCTACGTCATCGGTGGAGCCGTCGACGGCTTCACCGGCGGTGGCGGCTCCGGCATCGTCATGCAGGCGATCGCGGGCACGATCGGTGTCTTCGCGGCGATGCTCGTGGTCTACAAGACCGGCGCCGTCCGCGTCACGCCGAAGCTCACCAAGTGGATCATCGGCGCGCTCGCGGGCGCGGCCATCCTGATGCTGCTCAACCTCGTCGCCGGCTTCTTCATGGAAGGCGGCCTCGGCCTGCGCGACGGCGGCCCGCTCGCCATCATCTTCAGCCTCGTCTGCATCGGCATCGCCGCGTTCAGCTTCCTGCTGGACTTCGACGCCGCGGACAAGGCCATCAAGAGCGGCGTCGACGCCAAGTTCGCCTGGTACGTCGCCTTCGGCCTGATGACCACCCTCGTCTGGCTCTACCTGGAGATCCTGCGCCTCCTGTCGTACTTCCAGAACGACTAGCGAGAGCCGGTCTAGCTCCAACGCGAACAAGAAGGGCCTCTCCCACCACGGGAGAGGCCCTTCTACATCTCACGGCGAAGCCGTGCCTGACGGCCGGAGGCCGTGCCTTGCGGCGAAGCCGTGCCTGTATGTGCGAAGCACATAGCCCACGTCGAAAAGCTGCTCACCGGCGGGTTCTCAGGTGTCTTCTCGCGAGGACAGCTTTTTCCCTCGTGGCGGAGCCACTCGGGAAAAAAATACCGCAGCGAGAAGAAAACAGAGGGTAAGAAAACC
>NZ_JBSFWJ010000028.1:0-72415 GCF_053592695.1 Saccharopolyspora sp. NPDC002578
CGACCACCGGCGGGTTCTCAGCGGTTTCCTCGCGAGGACGGCTTTTTTCCTCGTGGCGGAGCCACTTGGAAAAAAGATCCCGCAGCGAGGAAACCGCTGAGGTTCCGCTGAACGACCACTTACGCAGGTCACTCCGAAAGGACCGTTCACCCCGCGTCAAGAGAGTCCGCGAGGTCGGCGAGGCCGGCTCGGCCTGCTACGCCGAGCTTGCGGTAGACCTTGGTGAGGTGCTTCTCGACCGCGCGGGAGCTGACGCCGAGTTCGGTGGCGATCTGCTGGTTGCCCAGGCCACCGGCCACCAGCTTCGCGATGCGCAGTTCCGCGCGGGTCAGCTCGGCCTGCGTGCCGGGGCCGTCGCCCGCGATCTCGTCCACCGAGCGCAACCTCGGCACCCCGCAGGACGCGGCCAGCTCGTCGCCCTCGTTGAGGTGCGCGGCGGCATCGAGGCGGTCCGAGCCGAGCAGCCTGCGCCCCAGCATCAGGTGCGCCTTGGCCAGTTCCAACGTGCACGCCGGTCCGCCGCCGCCCAGCACCTCGACGGCCCGCCGGAACAGCTCCGATCCCGCGTCGCCCTCGGTGACCGCGCCCCACACGCGCAACGCGCGCCCGACGCCGCTGGGGGCGCCCCAGGCCACCGCCCGCCGGTACTCCTCGGAGATCAGTTCGACGGCCGGTTCGGTGCGCTGCAAGCGGTGGTAGAGCAGCGCGGCCCAGCTCCGCCACGGCAGCAGGCACGGGTTGGTCCAGCCGAGCCGTTCCCGTTCGCGCCCGCACTCCAGCAGGTGCTCCAGCGCCGAACCGAAGTCCTGCAGGCTCACCGCCAGCGCGGCGTCGCGCAGTTCCCGCACCCACACCTGCACGGCCTGGTCCCAGTCCCGGTGCCGGGCCAGGACCCGAGCCGCCGCGCCGGTGTCCACCGCGTCGAGGACGACAGTCGCCAGCGTCTCGAAGCACCGCGACACCACCGAGACCAGCGCCGGGTCGCAGCGGCGCAGCGTGCTCTCCGCCAGCGCCACCGCCTCCGCGTACCGGCACGCCCGCACCAGCGCGGCGGCCCGCTCGGCGTCGATGATGAGGCGTTCGGCGGCGCGCTCGCCGCGGTCGCCCAGCGCGGCGGTCACCTCCGCCATCCACGCGTCGGCCTCGCCGACCTCGTCGGCCAGCGACAGTGCCCGCGCCGCGAGCGTCACCGTGCCGAACGCCTGGCGCGGTTCGGTTCCGCTCGCCAGCGCCCGGCGCGCCCACGGCAGCACCGCCTTCACGTCGGAACCGGTGAGGGTGGCCGCGTAGAGCAGCACCGCGGCGCGCTCCGGATCCACCTGGTCGTCGGGGTTCAAGGCGTCGAACCGTTCGCGGGTGTCGGCGCACCAGCTGGGGTCGCCGAACCGGGCCGCGCGCATCCGGGTGTCGATGGCCAGCGCCACCGCGGGTTCCAGCTCCTCGTGCGCGCGGTACTCCTCGAAGGCCGCGTGCATCGACAGCGGCGCCACCGCCAGCAGCATCGGCGGCACCTCCGCCAGCGCCGCCGCGCGCTGCCCGGTGGAGGCGAACCGGGGCAGCGCCTGGGACAGGTGGCGCATCGCGGCGACCGGCGCGCTGGAGCGCTCCGCCTCCGCCAAGTCCGCCAGCAGCACCGAGCGCTCCGCGCCCGCCGTGGGGCAGGCCAGCAGCGCGCGCCGCAGGCAGCGGATCGCCGCGGGCACGTCGCCCCGGTCCAGCGCGCGCCGCCCGGCGGCGTGCAGCACGCCGGTGGCCCACTCGCCCTGCGAGGCGTCCGAGGCCAACAGGTGCTCGGCCACGACCTCCACCGGCCGCTGGTCGGTCTGCAGCAGCCGGGCCGCCCTGCGGTGCCACTCGCTGAGTTCCGCGGGCGTCAACCCGCCCTCCGCCACGTCGCTGATCACCGGGTGCGCGAAGCGGGGGCGCTGCGGGTCCGTGAGCACGCCCAGCGCGACGAGCGCGTCGATGGCGGCAGCGCACGCCTCCGGGGCGAGCTCGGCCAGTTCCGCGAGGCGTTCCGGTTCCGCGGCGTCGAGCAGCGCCACCGCGCGCGCGGTGGCCAGCACCGGTTCGGGCTGCGCGCGCAGCGCCGCCCTGGCCCGCTCCGCCACCACCGACGGCCGCAACGACCACACCGCGTCCACATCGGACTCGTCGGAGCGCTTGCCGCTGTCGCGCAGACCGCACGCGATGGCCTGCAGCAGCAGCGGCCTGCCGTGCGACATCCGGTGACAGGCGGCGACGAACCGGGCGTCGCCGGGCACGCCGAACACGTCCCGCACGACGGCGCCGGCCCCTTCGGCGCTCAGCGGGGCCAGCGCGCGGCGGTGCGCGGCGCGGTCGAGCACGCGGGCGAACACCGCCGGGTCGGTGGCGGCCTGCCCGTCGCGGTGCGCCACGACCACCAGCACGCGCGAGTCCGCCACCGCACGGCACAACCGGTCGATCCAGCGCAGCGATTCCACGTCCGCGCACTGCAGGTCGTCCACGAGCAGCAGCACGGGTTCGCTCGAGGTGAGCAACCCGTTGCGCATCGTGGTGAAGTCCGGTCCCACCTCGGATTCGGTGGTGCAGCAGGAGAACTGCGTCAGCACGCCGAACGGGATGTCGCGCTCCGGGGTGGTGGCCACGGCCCGCAGCACCCGCACGCCCTGCTCCCGCGCGGTCGACGCGGCCTCGGCCAGCAGCGCCGAGCGACCGATGCCGAACGGGCCGGAGAACGCCAGCAGACCACCGTCGCCGTGGCGCGCCCGCTCCAAGGACGCGCGCAGCAACGTGGTCTCGCTCTCCCGTTCCCGCAGCACTTCGCCGCTCCCTTCCCGTCAACGCCGAAGACCCGCGGTCCGGATCACCGGAACCGCGGGCCCTGGGCACGCGATCACTGCTCGATGGTCACCTTGATCGCCGCGCCGGTGCTGACGGTGTGGATCGCGTCCAGCACGCCGTCCAGCGGCAGCCGGTGGGTGATGAGGTCGTGCACCGGGACCTCGCCGGAAGCGATCAACCGCAACGCCCGCCGGTTGTGCTCCGGGGTGGACCCGTTGGCTCCGACGATCGTGAGCTCACGGTAGTGCACGGCGTTGGAATCGCAGTCGATGATCGGTGAATCCTTGGGCAAACCACCGAAAAAACTGATGCGGCCGCGTCGCGCCGCCATCTGCAGCGCCTGTTCCTGGGCCTCGCCGGAGGCCGCCGCGGTGATGACCACGTCGGCGCCGATGCCGTCGGTCAACCGCAGCACCTCGGCGACCGGGTCGGTCTCCGCGGCGTGGATCGTCGCGTCCGGGCGGACCAGTCCGGCCGCCTGCTCCAGGCGTTGCGCGTTGAGCTCCACGAGGTAGACCGCCGCGGCGCCGCGGGCCCGCGCCAGCCGGGTGTGCAGGCAGCCGATCGGGCCGGAGCCGACGACGACCACCACGTCGCCCGGCCCCACCCCGGCGAGCTCCTGCCCGTTGAGGACGCAGGCGAGGGGTTCGGCCACCGAGGCGTCGGCGAAGTCGAGCCCGTCGGGCAGCACGTTCACCCCGTCCACTCGCAGCACCTGCTCCGGAACCGTGAGGTATTCGGCGAAACCGCCGTCGTAGTGGTAGCCCATCGAGCGCTGGTTCGGGCACACCGTCTGCCTGCCGCGCTTGCAGTACCCGCACTCGCCGCACGGGATCGCCGCGATCACCTGCACCCGGTCGCCCGGCGCGAAGCCCTGCGCGCCCTCGCCCACCGCGACCACCTCACCGGCGATCTCGTGGCCGATCACCCGCGGCGGATCGATGTGGTGGTGCCCGTGGCGCATGATCTTCAGGTCGGTGCCGCAAGTGGAGCAGTTGCGCACCCGCAGCTTCAGCTCACCCGGCCCGGCCTCCGGTTCCGGCGCCTGCTCGATCCGGATGTCGCCGGGGGCGTAGAAACGTGCGACCTTCACCTGTCCTCCTCAGTGGACCGCAACAGCCGATCGACCGTCGCCTCGTCCGGCGCCTCGCGCAGTTCGCGCGCCCGCACCGGATCCATCAGGACCGTCGCGAGCGCCGCCAGCACGCCCAGGTGCTGCGCGCCCGCCGGATCAGGGGACCCGTCGGCCGGAGACGCACCCGCCGCGATGGCCACGCACAGCCGGACCGTCGCCCCGTCGCTCCAGCGCACGCCGCCGGGGAACTGGACCACGACCAGCGCGGTGCGCCGCACGAAGCGGCGGGACTCGGTGGTGCCGTGCGGGATCGCCACGCCTTCGCCGAGGTGGGTGGTCATGGAGCGTTCCCGCTCGTGCATCGCCGCGACGTACGGCCCGTCCACCGCGCCCGTCTCGACCAGCAGCCTGCCGCACTGGTCGATGGCGTCGGCGCAGCCCGCGGCGGTCCGGCCCAGCCGTACCGCGAGCGGGCGGGGCGGACGGGCCTCAACGACCACGGTTGCCGCCGTCCCCGAGGGGTCCGCCTTCGCGCACGGCCTGCTCGACCTCGTCGAAGACCGGGTCGCCGAGGAAGCTGCGGAAACCGAGGATGACCGCGGAACCGGTGTCCTCCCGCCGCGCCCGCTCCAGCAGCGTCTCCTGGCAGAGGATCAGGTCGGCGTCGGCCGGGATGTCACCGACGGAGGCGTGCGAGACCTTCACGTCGTAGGGCTTGAGCCTGCCCGCGAGCTGCGCGGCGACCATGGCGCTGCTGCCCATCCCCGCGTCGCAGGCGATGACCACCTTGTGCACCGCAGAACCTTCGATCGTGCCCATCGAGCGCTCCTCTCCTTCCCGCCGGGCGTCTTCGACCTCGCTCGGCGGCACGGGCTCCTCCCGCAGCTCGTCGTGCGATCCGCGAACCCGGCGCTGGGCGAAGCCGATCGCGCGCAACCAGCGCGACGCCGCCGACCCGGCGCTCATCGGACCGCTCCACCGGTCGAGACGCCGTCCTCGCGCCTGCCGAGCTTCAGCACGACCGAGGCCACCAGGAACGACACCACCGCCGAGACCGCGATCCCGGCGATCACGCCCAGATAGCCGCCCTTCGGCGTCACCGCCAGCAGCGCCACCACGCTGCCCGGTGAGGGCGTGGCGACCAGACCGGCTCCGGTCACGCTGAACACGAACAGCCCGGCCGCGCTGCCGGAAATGGTCGCCAGCAGCAACTTCGGCGCGGCCAGCACGTAGGGGAAGTAGATCTCGTGGATGCCGCCCAGGAACTGGATGACCAGCGCCCCCGGCGCGGTCGCGCGCATCGCGGCCGGCCCGAACACGGTGATCGCCAGCAGCACGCCGAAGCCCGGCCCCGGGTTGGGCTCGACGAGGAACTCGATGGCCTTGCCGTGCGCCAGCGACTCCGAGACGCCCAGCGGGCCGAGCACGCCGTGGTTGACGGCGTTGTTGAGGAACAGCACCTTCGCCGGTTCCACGATGATCGCCACCAGCGGCAGCAGGTGCATGTGCAGCAACGCCTGCACGCCGTGGCCGAGCGCCACGGTGACGCTCTCGATCAGCGGCCCGATTGCCAGCAGCCCCAGCACCGCGAAGATGCCGCCGATGATCCCGGAGGCGAAGTTGTCCACCAGCATCTTGAACGCCGGTGCCACCCGCTTGCCGACGGTGCCGTCGAACCGGCGCAGCACCCAGCCCGCCAGCGGTCCGACGATCATCGCGCCCAGGAACATCGGGATCTCGGCGCCGATCGCGATGCCGATCGTGGCGACCGCGCCGACCACCGCGCCGCGCTGCCCGTGCACCTGGCGGCCACCGGTGTAGCCGATCAGCACCGGCAGCAGCAGCGTGATCATCGGCTCTTTGAGCTGCGCCAGGTGGGCGTTCGGCCACCAGCCGGACGGGATGAACAGCGCGCTGATCAGCCCCCAGGCGATGAACGCGCCGATGTTGGGCATGACCATGCCGGCCAGCTGCCCGCCGAAACGCTGCACTACGACGCGAGCCCGCTGCGCCTGCGCCTTCGATCTCGAATCTTCGGTGACCGTCCCTGACATGGTTGTCACTTCCCGTACCTCGCCGACGCCGTTGTCCTCTGCCTCGCCGACCGCCTCCCCGCGCTCAGGGGTCCCGGTGCAGCCGACGGTCCCAGGGCACCCGGGACGCGACGCGCACCAGGTCCGGGCGCAGGTCGTGCGGTTGCGGCATGGCGCTACCCGGCAGCGAGGCCGCTGCCGCGCCCCAGGCCACCGCGGTGACCAGCGCGGGCAGACCACCGCAGCCTTCGGAAAGATATCCGGCGAGTAAAGCGTCCCCGGCGCCGACGGTGTTCTGCGCGGTCACGGGCGCTTCGGCGTAGCAGTTCCCGTCGTGGCCGCGCAGCAGGGCTCCATCGGCTCCGAGGCTGGCCAGGACGGTGCCCGCCCCGAGCTCCAGCAGCTCGTCGGCGGCGTCGGCCACGCCACCGATCGTTGTAATGGGGTGACCTACGGTCTCCTCCAGCTCCCGCAGGTTGGGCTTCACCAGGGCCGGGCCCGCCTGCACCGCTTCGCGCAGCGCGGGCCCGCTGGTGTCGACGACCACCGGCACCCCGAGCGAGCCGACCATCCGGATCAGCCCGGCGTAGTAGGCGCTGTCCACTCCGGGCGGCAGGCTGCCCGCGATGACGACCCAGTGCGCGCCTTCGGCCCCGCTGAGCACCGCTTCGGCCAAGGCTCGGGCGTCACCGTCGTCCAGCAGCGCACCGGGCTCGTTGAACTTGGTGACGGTGGCGTCCGGTTCGACGACGCTCATGTTGATGCGGACGGGTCCGACGGCGGGCACCCGCACGACGTCGATGCTGATGCCCGCGAGCAGCGCGACGAGCTGTTCGCCCTCGATGCCGCCGGCCGCGACGACCGCCCGCACATCGACGCCGTGCAGGGCCAGCGCGCGAGCGACGTTGATGCCCTTGCCACCGGGGTCGACCCGGATGGACGAGGCCCGGTTCAGGCCGCCTCGGACGAGTTTGCGCACCTGCACGGTGCGGTCGAGGCTGGGGTTCGCCGTGACGGTGACGATCACGCGCACAGCCCTCCCCTGGTTCGACTAGCACCCGGTGCGGCTGCTCAGCGCGGAGCGCGAGCGGCCGGCACCGGAAAGTTGACCTTGCAGCTCGATCACCCCGCGGGCAACCGATGCACAGCGGATCTCAGGTTTTCCCGAAAGATCTCCGGCCGGACCGGGTCCGTCCGATCGCGCCGTATCCGGCGCGGGCGAGCCCCCCGACGGGGCCGCCGATCACTTCACGTACTCCGGGAGCACGCGCGGCGGCCACTGGCCGACCCCGAGGATGCCCATCGAGTAGCCCTTCGAGACCAGGGCGGGACGGTTGGTGACCTTGAGCTTCCGCAGCAGCGTCGTCACGTGGTATTCGACGCCGCCCCGGCTCAGGTAGAGCTTCGCGGCCAGCTGCACCGTGGACTCGCCCGCCGCGACTCCTTCCAGGATCCGGGCGTCGACCTCGCTGAGCAGCTTCTCCTTGCCACCGACCATGGCGGAGCGCTGGGCCTCGTCGGGCTGCAGCAGGACCATCACGCCCTCGACGCGACCGGACTTGCCGGGCACCGCGATGCCGGTGAGCTCGCCGCCGAACAGCGCGTCCTTCGCCCCGATGGCGACCGCGTGCTCGACGAACCGCGGGTTGCGCCCCTCGGTGAGCCGGCCGAACTGGTACTGGAACTTGCCGCGCACGCTGGGGTGCAGGAAGTCGTAGAAGCTGCGCCCGCGCACGTCGGCGGCGCCGCGGCCGAACTGCTTGAAGAAGTACCGGTTCGCCTCCAGCACCCGCATGCCCGAGTCGAGGTTGGCCATGCACATCCCGGATTGCTCGAACAACGACCGGAAGATGTCCCGGTAATCGTCACCGGAATCGTCTGTCGCTCCGGCAGGCGTGGCTCGCGCTCGCATGGTGCCGCTGGATGTCATAGGAAATCGACCATTCCTCTCTGGCTGGCGAGAAACGCAGATCCATCATTTATTCGAATTCATTACCAGAATTCAACGACATCATCAGACTATTGATCTAAAACCAAGCAAGTCAACAGCGCACCTCCGCCGTCCTTAAGCCTGCGGTCAAGTCCGGTCCTGGTTCGGTTCGGTGCGGCCCCCTTCGGTTCGGTGGCCGATGAACAGGCATTTCCGAACTCCGGTACCGAACCGTACCGCACCTCGGAGGGGGGTTCGGGTACGGCGCGGAGCCATGTGGGCCGCCACAGGGGCGGACACGAACCAACATCACGTGACCGCTCCGCTACATTTCCCGGCCGACGCTCCCACTTCTCGCGACCACCTGTGATCACCATGATCACCCAGCGCGCACGGCGTTGCCGCCGCCGCGGACGCGAACCGGGCTCAACCGTCCCGGTGATCCGCGCTCAACGCATTCGCCAAATCCGCGCGGCCATCGATGCCCAATTTTCGGTAGGCGGCGGTGAGGTGCTTTTCCACCGCGCGCCTGCTCACCCGGAGTTCGTCCGCGATCTCCTGGTTCGTGCGGCCCAGCGCGGCCGATTTCGCCACCGCCTCCTCACCTCGGGTCAGCACGCCGGAGAGCTCCACGGGGCCGGTCGCGCGATCGGAATGCGCGGCGGGCGGAATCCCCGGCTGCCACGGCGCCCCGCAGCGCGCCGCGAGCTGACCGCCCTCGGCCAGCAGCAGCTCGGACTCCACCGGGTCCCGTTCCTGCAGCGCCTCGCCGAGGGCGACCAGCGCGCTCGCCAGCTCCAGCCGGTCCGCGGCGGGCCGCAGCACCTGCACGGCCTCCCGCAGCATCTCCACGCCGCGCCCGCCGCCGGTCACCACCGCCCGCACCCGCAACGCCCGGCCCAGCGGGGCCGCCGCGCCCCAGTCCCGAGCGCGCGCGTGCTCCTCCTCCGCGAGCTCCACCGCGGCACGGATGTCACCGAGCCGGTGGCGCAGCAGCGCCGCCGTCGGCCGCCACGAGTACGGCGCCGGGCCGTACCACCCGGCCTGCTCCAAGCGCCTGCCGCAGTCCAGCAGGTGCGTCAACGCCGAATGCGGATCTCCGTCCTCCAGGGCCATGCCGCTCTGCACCAGCCGCCGGGTCGCCATCGCCCGCAGATCGTCCGGTGAGTGCGGCAACCGCAGCACCCGCTCGGAGAGCTCGCGGTCCCGCAGCCTGCGCGCCACGCCGCCCATCACGAACACCGGCGCCGCCATCGACTCGGGCAGGTCCGGTTCGGCGAGGTCCAGCGCCGTCATCGCGCTGCGCCGCGCCTGCGCGACCTGCCCCGCGTCCAGCAGCACCAGGCTGCGCTGCGCCGCCACCAGCGCCTCCATGCCGGTGGCCCGCTGGCGGCGGGCGTGGTCGGCGGCCAGCGCCAGCCACGACTCCAGCCCCTCCGGCGCCCCCGCCGACAGCAGGATGGCCGGCAGGTAGCGCAGCACCGAATGCGTCTCCGCGCTGGAGTTCGCCGGTTCCTGCGCCAGCAGTTCCCGCGCCATCGCCGCCACTTCGGCCGCCCGCGGCGAGCCGGTCAGCGCCATCGACGACAGCAGCACCACCCGCAGTTCCCGCTCCGCCGCTCCGGGGGCGCGCTGCCGGGCGTCCAGTTCGGCCATCCGAGCGGCCACCCCGGCGTGCGACGCGGGATCGTCGAGCACCGTGTAGCGGGCCCGCGCCTCCAGCCGCAGCGCCAGTTCCCGGTCCGGGCCCTCCAGCTGCTCCGCCGGGCCGTGCTCGGCCGCGACGGTGCGGATCATCTCCGCCACCTGCGGCACCGCGCCCGCCACCGTCAGCGGGAGCCGCCCCAGCACCCCGGCCCGATCGCGGGTCTCCCGCAGCTGCGGCACCGACTGCGTGATGTGCCGGATCGCGGCGGGCAGGTCGAAACCCAGCTCGACGGAGCCGAGCTCCGCCAGCAGCCGCGCCCGGCCCATCCCGCCGGAGTCGAGGTCCAGCAGCGCCCGCCGCAGGTAGCGGGCGGCGGCCTCCGGTGAGCGGGGCAGCACGGTGTAGGCGGCCTCCCGCAACCGCTGCACCCCCCAGCTCGACAACGTGGAGTTCACCAGCAGCAGCTGGTCCCCCACCGGTTCCGGCGGGTAGCCGTGCCCGTGCAGCAGCGCCGCCGCGCGCAGGTGCAGCCGGGTGTTGTCGTTCTCGGCCATCGACTCGTCGACGGCGGCGATCACGTCGTCGACCAGCATCTCCGCCGCGAGCCCGCCGCGGTCGTCGGGCACCGCGACCTCGATCCGGTCCGGGCGCACCCGGAACCACGGTTCCAGCGCGCGCAGGGCCTGCTCGTAGCCGCCCGGCGTGAGCCCGGACAGGCGCTGCACCAACGTGGGGTCGGCGTGCTCGCCGAGCACCACGACGGCGCGGGCCACGTCGGCGGCGAGCTCCGTCGTAGACAGCGCCCGCACCAACCGGCGCCTGCGGTCGCCTTCGGCGAGCGCGCGCAGCAGCGGCAACGATCCCGGTCCGGCCCGCAGGCCTCGCGCGGCGGCCTGGTCGAGCAGGCTCACCAGGTCGCGCGGGTGGCCGCCGGTGAGTTCGTGGCACACGGCGGCGAACCCGTCGGCGTCCGCGGCGGGTTCGGCGGCCAGCCGGTCCCGCACGAGGGTGCCGGTCGCCGCCACCGACAGCGGTCCCGGCCGCACCCGGTGATCGGCCGCCGCGATGATCTCGCGGGTCAGCGCGGCCCGATCGCGCCCGGTGTCGGGGTCGAGCACCACCGCGATCAGCACCCGCATGCCGCGCAGCCGCGCGATGAGGTACGCCAGGCAGCGCAGCGACGCGTCGTCGGCCCAGTGCAGGTCGTCGACCGCCAGCACCACCGCGTGCCGCGAGCTGGTGCTGACCAGCAACGCGTGCAGGGCGTGCAGCACCGAGACGGGAACGGTGGCCGGGTCGGCGCCGGGATCTTCGTCCGCGGGCGGCAGCGCCGCGTCCGGCGCCGGAGCGGAGTGCGCCGGGTGCTCGTCGGTTCCGGGCTCCCTGGCGAATTCGGACAGGCCGTGCAGCAACCGCCGCGCGAGCCCGAACCGGAACGAGCGCTCGCTGGCGGCACCGCTGGCGCCGAGCACGTGCGCGCCTTCGGCGGCGGCAAGTTCCCGCAGCCGGTGCAGCAGGACCGATCGGCCGCTGCCCGCGTCGCCGCTGATGAGCACGAGCGAGCCGGCACCGCGCCGGACGGTCCGCACGGCGGAGTCCAGGACCGCGAGTTCCGCCTCGCGTTCGACGAGCATCCGCGCCGACCTCACTCGCCCAGGTCGGCGGGCAGTTGCGACCGGCCGTCGATGCCGAGCTTGCGGTAGGACTTCGTCAGCCTCAGCTCCACGGTCCGCACCGTCACGCCCAGTTCCTCGGCGATGTCCTTGTTGGACAGTCCGCGGGCGGCGAGGCTCGCGGCGCGGCGCTCCGGCACCGACAGGGCCGCGGGCAGTGCCGCTCCCATCGCGGGAACACCGGCCGCCCCGGGACCGGACGAGCCGGACCCGGCCACGGCCAGCGCGGACAACGCGGTGCGGTGCACCGGTTCCAGCAGGCCCGGCATGCCCCAGCGCTCGGCGAGTTCGAGCTCCTCGCCGACGAGCCGGGTCGCGGCGCGCGCTTCGCCGAGGCGGCCTTGCGCGATGGCGGCGGGCATCCGCCAGGACAGCACCGCCGGGTTCAGCCACTCCTTGGCGCGCATGATGCGGCCGCACTCCTGGAAGTAGCCCAGCGCGGTCGCCGGATCACCGGTGGCCAGCTTCAGCTCACCGCGGGCGTGCAGCAGGTAGGCGAACGCCATGCCGCGTTCGGCGCCCAGCGGCAGCTCGATCTCGGCGACCCGCTCGGCGTCCGCGACCTGCTCCCGCCGCAGCAGCGCGGCGATCTTGGTGGCCAGGTGCTGCGGCAGCATCGCCGGATGCAGGCAGTGCAGCGGGAGTTCCCGCTCCGCCGCGGCCAGGTCGGCCGCGGCAGCGGGACAGCGGCCGTCCTTGACGCCGAGCATCGCGCGCTGCACCAGCGCGTGCGCCGCCGCGGCGCGCGCACCGCGACGGCCCGCGTCGAAGATGACCGCGGTGAGCCCGGCGGCGGCCTCTTCCAGGTCGTCGCGGGAGGCCAGCGCGCGGCACGCGGCGATCCGCGGTCCCAGCGGGGAATCGTTGCCCCTGCCGGACAACGCTTCCCGCGCCAGCGTGCGCACGAGGTCCGGGCGGCGGCCGAGCCGGGCGTAGCGCCAGGCCAGCACTCCGGCCTGCGCGGCGTCGGCGGGTTCGTCGGGCAGCGGCGGCAGCGGGGTGGCGAGCAGTTCCTGCTCCGGCCCGCACTCCTCGTCGGCCAGCCAGCCCAGCGCGTCCAGCGCCGGGTGCCGGGTGCGGGCGCAGACCGCGGCGAGTTCGCGCCGCGCGGTCTCCGCGTCGCCGCGGCTGACCAGCAGGTCCGCCGCGCGCACCAGCAGTCCGGTGTCCCCGGTTCCCGCGGCGTCGGCCAGCACTTGGCGCAGCCTGCCGTCGCTGGCGACGGGCGCCTGCGCGACCTCGATCGCGGCGAGCTGCGCCAGCAACCGCTGCCTGCTCGCGGTCGGCACGGGTTCGCGCAGGGCGCGCCGCAGCAGTTCGGTGGCGCGTTCGTAGCGCCCTTCCCTGCGGTGCTGCTCGCTGGCCTCGACGAGCGTGTCCACCACCCACCGCTTGCGCATCTGCGGGGCGCTGAGCAGGAGTTCGGCCAGCGCCGCGGGTTCGATGGCGGCCCGGTGCCCGATCTCCGCGGCCCGCGCGTGCAGTTCTTCGCGCTCGGCGGGGTCCATCTCGGCGAACACGCCCGCTGCCACCGCCGCGGTGGACACCCGCGGGCCGTCGGTCCCCTCTTCGCACAGCAGGCCCAGGTGCCACAGCGCGGTGCGGGCCTCCTGCGCCGCGTGCCCGTGCAGACCGGCGAGCGCGCAGGCGAGGTCGAAGTCGAATTCGCCGCCGCAGAAGGTGATCGCGCGCAGCAGCGCGACGTGGTCGGCGGGCAGCCCGCGCAGGGTCCGCCCGACCAGTCCGGCGACGGCGTCAGCGGCGTGCACCCGCAGCCGCGGCACGTGCCGGGCCTCGAACCCCAGCCCGGCCTGCTCGAACTCGGTGAGCACCGTCCGCAGCACGGCCGGGTTCCCCGCGGTGGCGGCCGTCGCGGCGGTGCTGAACTCCTCGTCGACGGGGCCGTGCCGGGACAGCAGCTCCGCGACGTCCGAAGTGGACAGAGCGGAGAGCCGGACCCGGCTCGGGGTCAGCGGCACGGCCTCGTCCCAGCGCGCGCCGCCCGGCGTCTCGGGCGCGGTGTCGCGCACCGTGCGGACCATCAGGATGGGCGCCTGGTCCAGGTGGCGGACCATGGCGTGGCACCAGGCCAGCGACCACGGGTCGATCCACTGGTGGTCGTCGACGGCGAACAGCAGCGGGCGGTCCCGCGCCAGGCCGAGGAAGTGCTTGCGCAGGTAGGGGATCGGCGCGTTGTTGGCGGCGCCCTCGGCCCACGCGGAGCTGATCCGGGTGAGCTGGTCGGGCGGGCAGAGCAGCGCGATCAGCTGGGCCACCGTGCTGTAGGGCACGTCGGTCTCCAGCGGCGAGGTCTGCGCGGCGGCGGTGTTGAGCCCGGCCGCGCGGGCGTCGGCGAGCATCGACTCCAGCAGCGCGCTGCGCCCGGTTCCGGGGGCACCGCTGATGGTGAGCAATCCTGATCGACCGCGGCGCAGGTCGTCGACGAGTTCCCCCACCACGTGGAGTTCGGCGTCGCGCCCCACCAAGTGGTGGCCGCCGGGGAACGCGGAACGGGCTTCAGGGGCGTCGTGGACGGCGACCATCAGCACGCTCCGACCGGCTCGGCGTGGGTCCCGGATCGCGATCCGGTTCCGTTTCGGACAACGAACGAGCGAACATGAAAGACATTCGGAAACAACCCCAAGTGAAATCCGGGAAGGACCTCATCACGGTGCGTGATAACAACATCAGGAATGCTGCCACCAGGGATTCGTAAACCGATACAACGCTCAATCCGATTCGCGGCGAGCTGCGGGAGATCGACCACACCAACCTCCCGTAGCTCGAAAAGATGCAGCCAGGGCCGAATCGGCACTCAGCGTATCACCCGTTGGAGTGACAACCTGGCTTTCTCGTGCACGAACCAAAGTGATTCCCACATGAGAGGACAGCACTGCGATGGTCGTTGCGTTCGCGACCGATTCAGCGAATCGCACACCCCGGGGATTCCCCTCGCCTACGCCGGCCGCGAGCGGACCGATCAAGGAACCGACACCGCCGGATCGTTGTCCAGCACACCCGCGAGCTCCGCCCGGCCCCGCACGCCGAGCTTGCGATAGGCACTGGTCAAGTGCAGCTCCACCGTCCGCACGGTGAGGAACAGCGACTCCGCGATCTCCCGGTTCGTCGCCCCCTCCGCGGCCCGCGCCGCGACCCGGCGCTCGCTGCCGCTGAGCGCGTGCACCGGTGAATCCGTGCCCTGCCGCAGCCGTCCGCCCGCCGCCAGCAGCGCCGCCGACGACGCCGCGACCTGCGCGTGATCACGGCGCAGCACCGACAGGTCCAGCGCCGAGCGCAGGTGCTCCCGCGCGCCCTCCGGCTCCCCCACCCGCAGCAGCGCGCGACCGAGCAGGTGCTCGGCCTTCGCGTGCTCCAGCTTTCCCGGCGAGTCGGCGAGCACCCGCACCGCTTCCGAGAGCAACGGCACCGCCGCCCGGCCCTCGGTCACCGCACCGCGCGCCGCCAGCGCCATGCCCTGCGCGCGCCGGGTTCCCCACTGCTGCGCCAGAACGGCGCCGTGCTCCGCGGCCTGCATGCCCTCGTCGAGCCTGCCCAGGTCGCCGAGGATGCGCGCCGCGTCGAACCACCACGGCGCGAAGACCGGGTTCGCGATGCCCGCTTCCCGCAGGCTCTGCGCGCACCGGAACAACCGCTCCAGCGCGCCCTCCGCGTCGCCCGCGCCTTCCCGCGCGCGAGCGCTCGCCATCAGGAACTGGTGGTACTCCATCGAGAAGTCCTCGAAGCGGCTGCGCGTGATCCCGTTGAGCAGCTCCTCCGCGCGGGCCGGCTCGCCCTGCGCGGTCAACGCCCCGGCCAGCGCGATCTGCGGCATCGTCATCGCCTCGGCCCAGGACTCCTGCACCAGCACCTCGTGGCAGGTCTGCGCGTCGGCCAGCGCCTCGGTGAGGTCGCCCGTCCAGTGGTGCACCATCGCGCGGGTGCTGATGGCCAGGCAGTACGTCCACGCTTGGCCGGAGCGCTGGGCGTGCTCGATGAGCTTGCCGAGCGCCGCCAGCGCGGACTCGTTGTCGTCGGCGAGGTACAGCGGCAGCGCCGCGCCCATGAACGCCCAGCCGCCGCCCTCCATGTCGTCGATCCGGAGCACCTGCCGCGCCTGCTCGGCGACCTCCGCCGCCGGCCGGTTGAACAAGGTGCCCAGCGCGGCCAGCATGCTCAGCAGCTGGCGTTCCGCCGACGTGTCCCCCGGCGGCGGGACCACGTTGCGGAACCGCGTCTCGATGCGCGACAGCGTGGACTTCTCGTCCATCCCGGAGATCAGCAGCACCGACTCGGCCAGCGTGCGCAGCGTCCGGTCCACGTCGCCCGGGTCCGTGCCGAGCACCGCGTCGAGCTCGTCCAGCGCCGCCGAGACGACCTCGAACGCGCGCACCGAGTTCTGCGCCGTCAACGAGGACACCGCGTACTGCACCGCGATCGGCACCCGCGCCCGCGGATCGTCGATCAGCTCCAGCGCCCGCTCCAGGTAGCGCAGCCCCGTCACCGGCTCCGCCACCCGCGCGGCCTGGGTCAGCACCGCGACGTCCGACCCGTGCACCAGCAGCACCCGTTCCAGGCAGCGCGCCGCCACGCCGGGAGCTCCGCGCTGCTCGGCTCGCGTCGCGGCGTCGCGCAGCACCCCCGCCATCCACGGGCTCGGTTCGCCGGGCAGCGCCAGCAGCAGCACCGCCACTTCCTCCGCCGGGCGCCCGACGTCGTTGAGCAGCATCGCGGCCCGTTCCCGCAGCCGGTCCAGCTCGGCGGGCGGGGTGCGCTCCAGCACCTCCTGGCGGACGAAGTCGTGCACGAACCCGGCGCCGCTCGCCGACACGGCCAGGTCGTGCTCGCGCATCTCGCGCAGCGCCGTCGCCGTCATCCGCTGGTGGATGCCCGCCAGCGAGGCGATCAGCTCCAGTTGCTCGCCCGGCAGGATCGCGACCGCGCGGGCCACCGCCATGGCGCGGTCGGACAACCGGTCCAGCAGCGAGCGCAGCACCACGGTGCGGCCCAGCTCGTCGAGCCGTTCCACGTCGGTGCGCGCGCCCGCGGGGTCCTCCCGCAACCGCCGCAGCACCCTGTTGATCAGGAACGGGTTGCCGCCGGTCACCTGCGCGCAGCGCGCGGCGAAGTCCGCGCCGGGCGGCTCGCGCAGCGCGCCGGTGAGCAGCTCCGCGACCGCCTCCGGTTCCAGCGCGGGCAGGTCCGCGGTGTCGCACAACGGCATCGCGGCGATCTCGCCGAGCGCGTCGGCCTGCGCGACCCCGTCGACGCGCTGCGTCAGCAGCACCAGCAGCGGCAGGTTCTCCGCGCGGCGCAGCAGGAAGGCGAGGAAGCGCAGGGAGTTCTCGTCGCACCACTGCACGTCGTCGACGGCCAGCACCAGCAGTCCTTCGGCGGTGAGGTCGGCCGCCAGCCAGTGCAGGCCGTGCAGCACCGCGTAGGTGCCGGAGGCGGTTTCGCCCGCGGCCTGCTCCGCGGCCAGCGCGGGCAGCGCGAGCCGGGCGCTGCCCTCGAACTCGGTGCCCTGCAACGAGGCGAACAGGGCGCGGACGGTGCGGTAGGCACCGGAGCCCGTCTCCGGGCAGTGCGCGGTGAGCGTCCGGGTGGCGCTGTCGCCGAGCCGTTCCAGCGCGCTCAGCAGCACGCCGGTCTTGCCGATGCCCGCGGGTCCGCGCAGCAGCACGGCCCGTCCCCGCCCGGTGGCCGCGAGCCGCGCGGCCTCGGCGATCCGGTCGAGCTCGTCGTCCCTGCCGACGAGGTCGCCCGGCGGGCCTGCCTGCACGAGCTGATCAGCCACCATGCGGGGCTCCTTCCGATCTGCCCCCAGGCGGACGGACTGCATCGACTTCGTGGCACGCGCACCGGGCCGTCCCGGTGCCGCGCGGTTCAGACCGTTTCGACACGCGGCCCGGCCCGGCGGATCTCGTCGGCGACCTGCTCGTCGAGGCCGTCGTCGGTGATGAGCGTGTCGACGTCGGCCAGCTCGCCGAACCGCGCGAAGTGGTCGTTGCCGACCTTGGTGTGATCCGCCAGCACGATGGTGCGCCGGGCAGCCGAGATCGCCGCCCGCTTGACCATCGATTCCGCCGAATCCGGCGTGGTGAGCCCGCGTTCCAGGGACAGCCCGTTGGTGGCCATGAACGCGACGTCCACGTAGATGTCGCCGAGCGCGTGCAGCGCCCAGCCGTCGACCGCCGCGAGCGTGCGCCCGCGCAGCCTGCCGCCGACGAGCATCAGCGTGATGTTGCCGCGGCCGGACAGCGTCAGCGCCGTCGTCGGCGAGTGCGTGACCACGGTCAGCTCCCGGTCCGTCGGCAGGATGTTCGCCATCCGGGCCACCGTGGTGCCCGCGTCGAGCAGGATGGCGCCTTCCTCCGGCACGAGCTCCAGCGCCGCCTTGGCGATGCGGTTCTTCTCCGCGGTCATCACCGAGTCCCTGGCGGGCACGTTCGGCTCGAAACCCAAGCGCTCCACCGGGATCGCGCCACCGTGCACCCGGCGCAGCACGCCGCGGCGTTCGAGCACGGTGAGGTCGCGGCGCACGGTTTCGGTGGTCATGTCGAAGCGGGTCGCGAGCGCTGCGACGTCGACCCGGCCTTCCTTGCGGGCCAGCTCCAGAATCGCCCAATGCCGTTCTTCGGCGTACATGACCGCTTCGCTCTCCCGCCGTGAGATCCCCCGGTCCGGCGGAGATTACCGGCGCCGAGCACGCGGGCACAATGCTCGGATGTGGTTTCTTGTTGCTTTGCTTGGCGTTCGCCGGGGCGCTGCGGGGTTGCGAAGCGCGGGAGATCCGATCCGGTGATCTTTTTACTCTCCGCATTCGGATGATCACATTAAGTATAGGGTGGCCCGGTGCCAACTGAGGACATCCCGTCGGCGGTCTGGCGGTGCGCCGAGGTCCGCGACGCCCTCGCAGTGCGCGACATCGGCACCGTCTACCGCGCGTTGCGCGCGCACGGCGTCTCGCAGAGCCGCATCGCCCAGCTCACCGGGCAGGCGCAGAGCGAGGTCAGCGATGTGCTCAACGGGCGCGCGGTGCGCAGCTACGAACTGCTGTCCCGGATCGCCACCGGGCTCGGCATCCCGCGCGGCTGGATGGGACTCGCCGGCGAGCAGCGGCCCGCGACCACCGAGCGCGGCGCCTCCGACGTCGCGCCGGACGAGGAGGACGAGCAGACCAAGCGCCGCAAGTTCTTGTCCTACGCCGGTTCCCTCGTGCTCGGCTCCCACTCGGAACCGGCCGAATCCGCGCTCCGGCTGCCCGCCGAGCTGCGGTACCCCGACCTCCTGCGCACCCCGCCCGGCCGGGTCGGCGCGTCGGACGTGGCGGCGCTGGACGAGCTGATCGGCTCACTGCGCAGGATCGACCAGCGCTACGGCGGAGTCGGGCAGTACGGCACCGTCGCCGCCGCGACCCGGCGCGCCGAGCTGATGCTGGAGTCCTCGATGCGCGAGGGCGTCCGCTCCGAGCTGCTGGCGACCTTGTGCAAGCTGCACGCCACCGCGGGCTGGACCGCCGTGGAGAACGGGCTGCTGGCCAGCGGGCACGAACACTTCGGGCGGGCGCTGGACTTCGGCCGCGACGGCGCCGACCCGCTGGCGATCGCCCGGACGCTCTACGCCGCGGGCCGCGCCGAGCTGCACTTCGGGGACGCGAACTCGGCGTTGAAGCTGTTCCAGCTCGGGTCGATCCGCGCCGAATCCTCGGCGCTGGTGAGTTCGGTGCTGCAGCTCAACTCCGCGTGGGCCGCCGCGCAAGGAGAACGCGGCGACTCGGTGCGCCGCCTGCTCGACCACGGCCGCGGGCTGCACGCGGCGGCGAAGATCGACGCGGACTACCCGCTGTTCCGCTGGTTCGGCGAGGCGGACCTGCTGGGCATGACCGGGTCGATACAGCTCGCGATGGGCGAGTTCGAATCCGCCGCGCTGCACCTGTCCCGCGCCGTGGCCGCGCGCGCACCGGGCGAGGTGCGCTCGGCGGTGTTCGAGCTGGCGAGCCTCGCCGAGGCGAAGTTCGCCCTCGGCGACCACGGTGCCGCGATCCGCCACGGCCGCCGTTCGGTGCTGCTCGCGGGCGGCGTGCGCAGCGCGCGGCTGCACGGCCGCCTCGCCGGGCTGCGGGCCCGGTGCGCGGAGATCGCGAACTCCCGGCACCCCTGGCACGACTGCGCGGAGGAACTCGCGCAGGGCATAGATTCGGTGATCGCGCCCCGCGCCGTGCGCCGGTGACGTCAGTCCGTCGCGGTGATCCGGTCCGGTGCCGGTGGGACGACGCCGGGGTGGGCGGCGAAGTAGCCGAGCAGGGCGTCGAGGTCCACGGGACCACCGGTGACGTCGGTGCCTTCGGCGAAACCGGTGAAGCCGTCGCCGCCCGCCGCCAGGAAGTTGTTCACCGCTACCCGGTACAGGGCGTCGGGAGCGACCGGTTCGCCGTGCAGCGTCAGCCCGGACACCTTCGAGCCGATCGGCGCGGACTCGGAGTACTCGTAGTGCACTCCTGCCGAGACCTGCAGGATCGTGGCGCCCTCCGGTGTCCACTGCTGTTCCAGCACGTTCTTGAGCTGCGCGCCGGTGAGCGTGATCGTCTGCATGATGTTGCCGAACGGCTGCACCGCGAACGCCTCGCCGTAGGTGACCACGCCGTCGCCCTCACCCGCCGGGGAGGAGGCGTGCGGCAGGTCGGCGCGGACGCCGCCGGGGTTGGTGAGGGCCAGCTGCGCGCCACCGGCCGCGGTCGACTCCAGCTGGGCGTCCGCGATCACGCTGCCGAGCGCGGATTCCCCGGACGGCGCGGCGGCCTTGAGCAGGTCACCGGTGATCGTCCCGACGGCGCGGTTCGCGATCGGCGCGGCCTTCTCCCGCGCTTCCTCCACCAGCGCGACGGTCTCCGCGTCGGGTGCGATGTCGCGGGTGACGATCTCGTTGCGCGCCGAGCTCCGCTCCCGCACCACGTCGCGGGTGGCGCGGTCGATGCTCAGGTCGAGCACCGAGAGCAACCGGCCGAACGAGGCTCCTTGCACGACGGGGCGCGGCGCCCCGGCCGGGTCGGTGGCGGTGCAGTTGTACTGCTGGTGGCTGTGCGCGCTGAACACGGCGTCGACCTTCGGCGAGGCTTCGGTGGCGATGCGCGTCGCCGGGCCGCCCGGTTCGAGCTCGCAGGAGTCCGGTCCGCCGCCGGTGGCCTCGTCGCCCTGGTGCAGCAGCACGACCTGCGCCTTGATGCCGAAGCGGTCGAGCGCGTCGGCGGTGCGGTCGATGGCGGCGACCTCCTCGCCGAACCGCAGTCCTTCGACGGCCTCCGGGCTCACCACGCTCGGCAGTTCCTCCAAGGTGGCCCCGATGACGCCGATCGGCACGCCGCCGGAGACCTGCACGGTGAACGGCAGCAGCGCCGGGGAACCGTCCTCGAAGGACACGTTCGCGCCGAGGTACGGGAAGTGCGCGCCCTCGAAGGAATCCCGGAACCGGCAGCCGTCCTCCGGGTGGCAGCCACCGCTCTGCAACCGCTGCAGTTCCGCGTAGCCCTCGTCGAACTCGTGGTTGCCGACGACGTGCGCGCGCACGTCCTGCGAGTTGAGGAATTCGACGGTGGGTTCGTCGTGGAACAGCGCGGAGTTCACCGGGGAGGCGCCGACGCTGTCGCCCGCCGAGAGCACCAGCGAGTTCGGCGCCTGCGCGCGCAGCCGGTCGAGGTGCGCGGCGAGGTAGGCCGCTCCCCCGGCTTCGACGACGGAGCCGTCGGGCAGCTCGACCTCGCCGGAGGAGCCGGTGGGCGGTTCGAGGTTGCCGTGCAGGTCGTTGAAGGTGATCAGCCGCACGTCGGTGGTGTCCGGTCGCGGCGGCGCCTGCCCGGCGGCGGCGCCGGGGACCATCGCGGCGGTGGCCAGGGCGGTGGCGACGACGGCGAGTCCGCGTCGCACGCGGGAGGCGCGCATGATCGGAGTTCCTTCCGGACCGGTGATCTCGGAACAGGAGTCTGCCCGAACGACGGCCGCGACCACCAGCGAATCCGCATCACACACCGCTTCGGACTTGGTCCCGCACGAACCTCGCGCTCCCCGTCCGGGTGATGCGTGCGACATCAACAAGTCTTCCGCCACGCCGACGATGATGGGGTCCGGATCAGCGCCGAACGCTAGATGTAGTGTGGCGCCCGCTGATGGTTCACCGGGATCGCCCGGTGTGACAACAGGGAACCCGGTGCGAGTCCGGGACTGCCCCGCAGCGGTGAACGGGAACGACCGCCGTCACCACCTCCAGAGGTGGTGCAGCACTGAGCGCGATGCTCGGGAAGCGACGGCCAGTAGGTCCGGCGTCGAGGACGCCGGGTGCCCGTGAGTCCGAAGACCTGCCATCGGTGCGCGCACGAGGGGTGCGCGCCGTCCGGGACCTCGCGGGAGGGTCGCGGGACGAGCGGTGCCGTGCGCGCCGCGGTCCTCGCACGCTCCGAGCCGTCCCGGGCAGGTGTCCGAGCTTGCGAGGGAGAGAGCCAGTGACCGAGTCCACGACCCGGCCGTCAGCAGCCACCGCGGTACCCGCGGGAGTGCGGGTGCTGCGGCGCGACGGGACCGTTTCCGGTTGGGACGAAACGAAGATCTCCGTGGCGCTGACCAAGGCGTTCCTGGCGGCCGAGGGGGATTCGGCCGCCTCGTCGTCGAGGCTGCACCAGGTCGTCGCGGAGTTGTCGGAGCAGGCCGCGCGCGGAGTGCTGCGCCACGCCGGCCCCGAGGGCCTGGTGCACATCGAGCAGATCCAGGACGCGGTGGAGCTCGCGCTGATGCGCGGCGGCCACCACGGCGTCGCCCGCGCCTACGTGCTCTACCGGGAGCAGCACGCCCAGGCCCGCGAGACCCCGGAGCAGGCCGCGGACACCGCGCCGGAGCTGGCGATGACGCGCCCGGACGGCATCCGCGTGCCGCTGGACTGGGCCCGGGTGTCGACCGTCGTCGAGCAGGCCTGCTCCGGGTTGTCCGATGTGGACGCGGATCGGGTGCTGCGGGAGGTCCGGCGCAACGTCTACGACGGCATCGGCTCCGCCGAGCTCGCCGAGTCGCTGACGATGGCCGCCCGCACCTTCGTCGAGGGCGAACCGAACTACTCGCTGGTCACGGCGCGGCTGCTGCTGGACAAGCTGCGCCGGGAGGCGTTGAGCTTCGTCGCGGACGAGCCCGCCGAGGCCGACCAGGTGCAGATGCGGGACCGCTACGCCGGTTACTTCGCCGACTACGTGCGCCGCGGCATCGAGCTGGAGCAGCTGGACCCGGAGCTGGCGCGGTTCGACCTGGCCCGGCTGGGCGCCGCGCTGGACGCGGACCGCGACATCGCGTTCGGCTTCCTCGGCCTGCAGACCCTCTACGACCGCTACCTGCTGCACGAGCAGGGCGTGCGGTTCGAGCTGCCGCAGGCGTTCCTGATGCGGGTCGCGATGGGCCTGTCGCTGCGCGAGGACGACCGCGAGGCGCGCGCCGTCGAGTTCTACGACCTGCTGTCGTCGTTCGACTTCATGTGCTCGACGCCGACCTTGTTCAACTCGGGCACGACGCGCCCGCAGCTGTCGTCCTGCTTCCTGACCACGGTGGACGACGACCTGCACGGGATCTTCCACGGCATCAGCAACAACGCGCTGCTGTCGAAGTACGCGGGCGGTCTCGGCAACGACTGGACCCCGGTCCGGGGCACCGGCGCGCACATCAAGGGCACCAACGGTTCCTCGCAGGGCGTGGTGCCGTTCCTGAAGATCGCCAACGACACGGCGGTCGCGGTGAACCAGGGCGGCAAGCGCAAGGGCGCGGTGTGCGCGTACCTGGAGACCTGGCACGTGGACATCGAGGAGTTCCTCGACCTGCGCAAGAACACCGGCGACGACCGGCGGCGCACCCACGACATGAACACGGCGAACTGGGTCCCGGACGAGTTCCTGCGCCGCGTGGAGGCCGACGAGCAGTGGACGTTGTTCTCCCCGGACGAGGTCCCCGACCTGCACGACCTCTACGGCACCGCGTTCGCCGAGCGCTACCGCGAGTACGAGGCCGCCGCCGAGCGCGGTGAGCTGGCGGTGTTCCGCCGGGTCCGCGCGGTGGACCTGTGGCGGCGGATGCTCACGATGCTGTTCGAGACCGGTCACCCGTGGATCACCTTCAAGGACCCGTGCAACCTGCGTTCGCCGCAGCAGCACACCGGCGTGGTGCACTCCTCGAACCTGTGCACCGAGATCACGCTGAACACCGGTGGCGACGAGGTCGCGGTGTGCAACCTCGGTTCGATCAACCTGGCCCGGCACGTCACGCCCGACGGCCTGGACGTGGAGCGCCTGCGCCGCACGACCCGCACGGCGGTGCGGATGCTGGACAACGTGATCGACGTGAACTTCTACACGATCCCGGAGGCGCGGACCTCGAACATGCGCCACCGCCCCGTGGGCCTGGGCCTGATGGGCTTCTCGGACGCGTTGTTCGCGCAGCGCATCCCGATGTCCTCGCAGGCCGCGGTGGAGTTCGCGGACCTGAGCATGGAGCACATCAGCTTCCACGCCATCGGCGCGTCCTCGGACCTGGCGGCCGAGCGCGGCCGGTACGAGTCCTTCGAGGGTTCGCTGTGGAGCCGGGGGGTGCTGCCGATCGATTCGCTGCGGCTGCTGGAGCAGGCCCGCGAAACCGGCGTCGACCTGGACCACTCGTCCACTTTGGACTGGGACGGACTGCGGGAGCGGGTGCGCGCCAACGGGATGCGCAACTCGAACGTGCTGGCCATCGCGCCGACGGCGACGATCTCGAACATCTGCGGCGTCGGCCAGTCCATCGAGCCGCTGTACCGGAACCTGTACGTGAAGTCGAACATGTCCGGCGACTTCACCGTCCTCAACGCCGACCTGGTGCGCGATCTCAAGGCCGCCGGGGTGTGGGACGAGGCGATGGTGCAGGACCTGAAGTACTTCGACGGCGACCTGGCCCCGATCGACCGGGTGCCCGGCGAGCTGAAGTCGTTGTACGCCACCGCGTTCGAGATCGAGCCGCGGTGGCTGGTGGAGGCCGCGTCGCGCCGCCAGAAGTGGATCGACCAGGCGCAGTCGCTGAACCTGTACATGGCCGCGCCCAGCGGCCGCAAGCTCGACGAGCTGTACCGGCTCGCGTGGCGCAAGGGCCTCAAGACCACCTACTACCTGCGGTCGAGCAGCGCGACGCACGTGGAGAAGTCCACGTTGCGCGGCACCGACGGCAAGCTCAACGCCGTCTCCCCCGTCGCGCCCGCCGCGTCCCCGCAGGCCTGCGCCATCGACGACCCCGAGTGCGAAGCCTGCCAGTGACCGCCTCGACGACCACGACCCCTGGAGTGCCGATGACCTCCCTGCACACCCCCGACGCCACCGGCCTCGGCGAGATCGACCGCGGCGCCGGCCGGATCAACGTCGACGACAAGGCGATGATCAACGCGCAGGCCGACGTGAACCAGCTGCTGCCGCTGAAGTACGGCTGGGCCTGGGAGAAGTACCTCGCGGGCTGCAACAACCACTGGATGCCCACCGAGGTCTCCATGCACGCCGACATCGCCCTGTGGCGCTCCCGCGACGGGCTCACCGACGACGAGCGGCTGATGCTCAAGCGCAACCTGGGCTTCTTCGCGACCGCGGAGTCCTTGGTGGCCAACAACATCGTGCTCGCCGTGTACCGGCACATCACCAACCCCGAGTGCCGCCAGTACCTGCTGCGCCAGGCCTTCGAGGAGGCGGTGCACACCCACACGTTCCAGTACATCTGCGAGAGCCTGGGCCTCGACGAGGGCGAGCTGTTCAACGCCTACCGCGAGATCCCCTCCATCTCGGAGAAGGACGAGTGGGCGCTGCGCCACACCCAGAACCTGGAGAACCCCGAGTTCGCCACCGGCGGCCCGGACCGCGACCAGGCGTTCCTGCGCGACCTCATCGCCTTCTACGTGATCTTCGAAGGCATGTGGTTCTACACCGGTTTCGCGCAGATCCTGTCGCTGGGCAGGCGGAACAAGATGGTCGGCATCGCCGAGCAGTACCAGTACATCCTGCGCGACGAGTCGATCCACCTGAACTTCGGCATCGACTGCATCAACCAGATCAAGCTGGAGAACCCGCACCTGTGGAGCGAGGAGTTCCAGCAGGAGGTGCGCGGCATGCTCACCGACGCGTGCCGCCTGGAGGTCGCCTACGGCCGCGACACGATGCCGCGCGGCATCCTCGGCATCAACGCCGAGCTGTGCGAGCAGTACATGCACTTCATCACCAACCGCCGCTGCGCCCAACTCGGCCTGGCGCCGGTGTTCGCCGAGGTCGACAACCCGTTCCCGTGGATGTCGGAGGCGATGGACTTGAAGAAGGAGAAGAACTTCTTCGAAACCCGAGTGACGGAGTACCAGTCCGGCTCATCCCTCACCTGGGACTGAGCGAAACCGACGGGCCGCCCATCCAACCGGTGGGCGGCCCGCCCGCTTCCAGGTCGGGCCGAACATCGCGGTGCGGATGCACGTCAGTCGCGTTCGGCGCCTTCCGGCCACACGACGGTCACCGGCAGGCCGCGTTCCCGTGCCGCGTCCACGACGTCGGCGGTGCCACCTTGGCCGGGGGACGGTCGTCCGTCCCACACTGCGAAGACCGCGTCGGCGGAGTCGAGGATGTGCTCGCTGGCGGCCATGTAGGCAGCGCTGTTCGACTCGGCGAACGGCATGGTGCGCACGGTGCTCGCCTCGGCGATGAGCTCGTCGAAGGTGGCGAGGTTGTCCGGCTGCACCTTCCGTTCGCGGTAGTCGGCCGCGGGCAGCGCGACCTCCAGCGTCCCGCCGCCGTCGAGCACGACGCGGGCGAAGATCTGATCGGCGCCGCGCGCGAGGCAGCTCATGCCGACCACATCGGCACGTCCGGCGAGCTCGGCTTCGAGCGCCTTGCGCACCAGACGACTCGTCTCCGCGGTCAGATTCGTGTGCCCGGTGATCCCGATGCGCACCTGTTCCCCTTCCGTTCCATCGTGCTCAAGTGATGACCACACCGCGCACGGACCATCGGGCCGACCGCCGCACCCAGCGACGGGGAGCCCGACCCGGCCCGTGCACGCCGACACTCGTCAGGACGAGCGGATCAGCACTCGTAGCGGCCGGATTTGAGCGCTGAGAGAAATTCCGACCACTGCCCAGGATCAGCAAGGAAGTACCCGGCCGCACGGTCCTTGGTATCACGTATGGCCGCCGAGCCGGTCGTCGTGAAACCGACTTCAACGCACGCCGTCGTGTTCTGGCTACGACTCGATTTCCGCCACCGCGAGGGAACTTCTGGCATCGTCCTCGTACCTTTCACGCTCGTTCTTCACCTGCGCGATGAGTTCGGCCGATTCCGCCGGACCCATCGCAGCCTGAACCACCACATCGATGGCCTGCCGATAGATCTCAACATCTGGCCCGTCGTGCAGGAAGAGGCCGGAGCGCCTGTTCTCCAGCTGAACCACCGGCAGACCGCATTCGGTCTCGATGAAGAAGAACGGCCCCTCCAACGCCGGATGCCATCCACTTCGGTACGGCAGGATCCTCAGATCCACGTTCGGCAACTTCGCGGCGTTGATCAGATGCTGCAGCTGTTCGGTCATGATCTCCGGACTACCGATCACCTGCCGCAGGGAGGCTTCCCCGATGAGCGCCAGGTAGGGCACCGGGTCGCTCCTCCTGATCGTGTCCGCCCGGCCGAGGCGCACCGCTACCCGAGTCTCGACCTCGTCCTCTGGGACACCACCGGCCGACATGATCGCCCGCGTATAAGCACCCGTCTGCAACAGCCCCGGCATCAGCAGCGGAGCGACCTCCGTGATCGAAGTGGCCGACCGTTCGTAGTCGAGCAGAGTCGTCATCTGCTGCCGTTGCTCCGGCAGGGTCACCGCCAGCCAATGCTTCTCTGTGGTTCCGGAAGCCAACCCCACGATCTCGTCGTACTTGTCGCCCGTTACCCCCAAGAGCGTCAGGACCTGGGCCACATCGATCGGTTTCGGCGTTCGCTCGCCTGTTTCCCAGCGGGACACCACGCCAGGGTCCTTCTCCAGTTCTCTCGCGAGCCCGCGCAAGCTCATTCGCCGAGTTTCACGCGCCTGCCGTAGTGCACTGCCGAGGGCACGAGCCTTCGGCGGCCGAGTGTTGCTGGTCATGCAACACAGAATATGCGATCTGACCAGCATCTTCCTTCGCTCGATCGTGGAATTGCCACTGATCAATACGAGGTGTTGTCATCTGTAAGCAACGTTGCCGCAAGCGAACTTTTGGTGTATTTCCTGGAGGAAAGATGATCAAGCGTGAAACGCCGCAGCACCAGGGATCGCGACCGCATCCGTTGGACGCGTTCGTGACCGATCCGACCGGGATGCGGCCGTTGTGCGACGAGCGGACGTTCTCCGAGATCATGGCGGGCATCGTGGCCGATTCGGTGCCGCGCGTGTTCGCCGTCGTGCAGGAGTACGGCGAACGGGTCGACGGGTGCATCGCGGCCTGGGGCCTCGCGCTCGACGACCACGTGCAGGTCGTCTCCGTGCAGGAACGGGCGCACAGCACCGCCGCAACCGCCGAGGCATGCCTGCGCGAATACCGGTTCGGCACGCACATCCGGCCGCACATCGTCTGGTACGACCCCGACAAGGCCACCCCCACCGAAGCGGATGAGGACGACTGAAGGGGCGACCGCGCGGCGGTGCTGATGGACACCGGGGTTCAGGCCGGGATCGGCACCGCTGCGCGGAGTTTTTCCAGGTCGAAGGTGGCGGTGCCGTCCGGGGCTCGCACTAGGGTGTCGGACTGCGGGAGGAAGCGGACTCCCGCCTGCTCCAGCAGGGCCCGGTTCGTGGCGTACGCGGGATGGCGGCGCAGAACCGACTTCACGCACGGGGCGGCGACGATCGGCACTCCGAGGCAGAGCAGTTCGTTGAGCACGCCCAGCGCCGCCGTGTCGTTCACGCCCATCGCCCACTGGTTGAGGGTGTTGAACGTCAGCGGCGCCACCAGGACCGCGTCCGCCGCGGGGAACGGGTCGGGTTCGCCGAGGCGGCGCGCGGCGATCCGGGCCGGGATGCGCGCCGCGCGTTCCAGCGCGGGCACGTCGATCCAGGACGCGGCCGTCTCCGACAGCACCGGGCACACCGTCCACCCGGCGGAGCCCAGCATGCGCACCAGTTCCGGCAGTTGCCGGACCGGTGGAGCCGCCGTACCGACCAGGTGCAGCACCTGCCCGCTCACCACCGCACTCCCGCGTCCGGGCCGGACATCGCCGACCTCCGCTCCTCGTCCAGCAACCCGATCGGCGTCTCCAGCACGATCACGTTGTACCCCAACACCTCCGGCGCGGTCTGCCGCTCATCCGGCGAAACCGCACCTCCCACCGGGCGAGGACGGGCACAGCACTGGTTCGGATGCACCAGCCGCGGCGTCCGTTCGGCGTCATCCGACAGGGGTGTGCTCCTCCAGCTGCTCGGCGAGCTTGGTCATGATGTCCGCGTAGCTCGCGTAGCTGAACGGGGCGACGGCGTCCCACTCGACGAAGCGGTCCCGCGCCACCGATTCCTGCGCGGCGAAGACGGGGTTCTGCTTCATCCGCTCCGGCGGCAGCGAGGCCTCGCGGGTGTCCCACATCAGGACGTCCCCGGTGTAGGCGCCGGCGTTCTCCCAGGCGAGCCGCTCGAAGTAACCACCGCCCGCCGTGTCGGGATGCGCCGGGGTCTGGATCGGCAGCCCCAGTTCCCGCACGTAGTAGTCCAGGTCCGGGTTGCGGTCGGGGACGACGACGAAGAACTCCTGCTTCGTGCCGCCGACCGCGAGGATGCTGCGCCCCTGCGCGCGCATCCGCTCGCCGATGCCGCGCAACCGCTCCGCCGCCGCGTCGAACCGGGCCTGGTCCGCGCGGATGCGCTCGGAGTCCACATCGGACCCGAGCGAGCGGGCGAGCTCCTTGTAGGCGGTGATGGTCTCCGGCAGCGAGCGGCCGGACTGCTCGACACCGGCCGTCGGCACGAACTCCCGCACCCGGTCCTCCTGCTCGACGGTGAGGTGCCAGAGGCCGTCGAACTCGGCGTACTTGCCGCTGACCAGCAGGTCCGGGCGCAGGGCCGCCGCGCGCTCCAGGTTCAGCTCGCCGTAGCCGGGGCCGGTCACGTCGGTGACCGCCGCCGGGTCGACGCTGCCCGCCTCCGGCTCGGTGGTGCCGTCGTCGCGCACCAGCGGACCGAACGTGGCGGTGACCGGGACGCCGAAGTCGTGCAGCGCACCCGCCGCCGAGACCTGCGCGATGATCCGGCGCGGCACCTCGTCGCTGCGCACCTCGACACCGCGGTCGTCGACGTAGGTCCAGCCACCCGCCGAATCCTGCGGCGCGGGCGCGGAACAGCCCGCCAGCGCGGCCACCGCCAACGCCAATCCGGCCACGCGTGTTGTCCTCACCATCATCCACCCTCCTCGCGGTGAGGTTAGGCTAGCCTACGAACCGGCGGAGTCGATGCGGCGAAGAGGTGCGACGATGGTCCAGCGGCCCGAGGTGCTGCGCCCCGAGTACGTGATGTTCCAGGCGCGTGTGGCGCGCACCGAACGCCTCGGCCCCAGCTTCGTGCGGATCACGTTCACCGGCGACGAGCTGCACCGCTTCGGCATCGGCGGCGGCGACCAGCGCGTGAAGCTGATCCTGCCGCTGCCCGGCCGCACCCTCGTGGACATGCCCGGCGGCGACGGCTGGTACACCCGCTGGCAGGCCATGCCCGACGAGACCCGCCCCACGCTGCGCACCTACACGGTCCGCGCGTACCGGGAACGGCCCGCCGAGCTCGACATCGACTTCGTGCTGCACGGCGTGGACTCCGGGCACGGCGGCCCCGCCTCCACCTGGGCCGCGACGGCCGAACCGGGCGACGAGGTGGCGCTGCTCGGACCGGATCGGCCGGGCACCGGCCGGATGTGGGGCTGCGAGTGGTCGCCCCCGCGCACCGCGCGACGCCTCGTGCTGGCCGGGGACGAGACCGCGGTCCCGGCGATGGCGGCGATCGTGGAATCGCTGCCCGCCGACTCGCGCGGCGTCGTGTGCGCCGAAGTGCCGACGGCCGAGGACGTGCAGGACTGGCGCGCACCGCGCGGCGTGGAGGTCCGCTGGCTGGTGCGGCAACGGCCGAACGGCTCGCTGCCGCACGGGGCGCTGCTGGAGGAGTCGGTGACCGGAGCGCTCGGCGAGCTCGGACCGCGCCGCGCCGAACCCGCGGGCTTGGACGACGTGGACGTCGACGCGGTCACCCTGTGGGAGGTCCCGGAGGCCGGTTCCACCGACGGCGAGCTCTACGGCTGGCTGGCGGGCGAGGCCGCGGTGATCAAACGGCTGCGGCGGCTCCTGGTCCAGGAGCACAGCGTGCCGCGCGCCTCGGTGGCGTTCATGGGCTACTGGCGCGAAGGCCGCAGCTGATCATCCACAAAGGACTGATCGACCTTTCGGAATGATCTTTTGATCGGTGCCTCGTCAGCGGCGGAGCCGCTGAGCAGCGACCGGCTTGAGCAAGGTGACCACCGGCGGGTTCTCAGCGGCTTCCTCGCGAGGACAGCGATTTCGTGACGTAGGGAGCTGATCCCGCAGCAAGGAAGCCGCTGAGGTTCCGCTGAGCGACCAGCTGCGCAGGTCGCCCTGAAAGGACTCCTTGCCAACGGCCGCGGGCGACCCTTGGCAGCCACCCCCTCCCCGTGTCACGATCTCCGAGTTAAGTAAGGCTTACCTAACTGTCGGAGGTTCGAGTGTCCTCGCCAGCGCAGCAACCGGTACGCAGCGACTTCGCCGCCCGCCTCAGGTCCGACACCCGCGCCGACCACGCCCACGTCCAATCCCTGCCGTTCCTGCGGACCCTGCTCGCCGGCGAGCTCGAAGCCGACGCCTATGCCGTGATGCTCGGGCAGCACTACTTCGTCTACGAAGTGCTCGAACAGGCCGCGGAGGCGATGCGCAGCGACGTCGTCGCGGGCCCGTTCATCAGCGACCGGCTGCTCAGGTCGGCACACCTGGCGACCGACCTGCACCACTACCTAGGCCCCGACTGGCGCGAGGTGATCAAGCCGAGCGCGGCCACCGAGCGCTACCGCGAGCGGCTGCAGGAGGCGTGCTTCACCTGGCCCGGCGGATTCGTCGCGCACCACTACACGCGCTGCCTGGCCGACCTCTCCGGCGGCCAGCTGATCCGCTCCGCGATGCGGCGCAGCCTGAACCCGCCCGACGACCGGGGATTCGCCTTCCTCACCTTCGACGACGTCCCCAGCAGCGCGGGCGTGCGCAACGCCTACCGGTTGCTGCTGGACACCGCGGGCTGGGACGAGTCCGAACAGCGGCGCATCATCGCCGAGGTGCGGCTCGCGTACCGCCTCAACGAGGCGGTCTTCGCCGACCTCGGCGAGCGGCTGCCCCCGCGAATTCCGCGCCAGCGCCGCTGAGCGCGGTTTCGGGGCGCGGAAAGGACTCGGACGCACCAATGCAACGTTTCCACTGAATTCCGCACTGATGCGGAATTCAGTGGAAACACTTGCACTACGCTGGATCGCATTGTCCGGACCGATTCAGCGCGGAGCCGCAGCCGGGGACATGCCGGCGACAGCCGCCCGCGGCGACTCGGACGGGGCGGCGGAAACGAGATCCGTTTTAGGCCTCCGGACACCTTTCGTCCTCAATCACGCGCATCGGGTGGCGGCTCGATCGAACCGCACGATCAACGCGCGACATGCCGATATCCCAGCACACAGCCGTTTTCACGAAGATCGCGAGATGCGCCGCGCGGCGCGCCGGACGTCCCGGATCGGGTCGAGTTCGCAATTCGAACGCCACGCGAAGATCAGGACCAGAAGGAAATCAGAATGCCAGAATCCGAGACCTCACGGCAATGACTCCTTCGGATGATCGCCGATGTCGCGGACAATGGATTAGCATTCAGCGACATGACCGCAACTCCACCACGACCGCGGGCCTATGTGCTCGGCGCCGAGCTGCGCGACGCGCGCCGCAAGAAAGGGCTCACGTTGCGGGGCCTCGCCTCGATCCTGGACGTCTCGCACTCCGTTCTGGTGCGCTGGGAGCACGGCGATCGGGTGCCGTCCGCCGAATCCGTGTCCGCCGTGTGCGTGGTGCTCGGCGTCAGCAGCACCGCGCAGGCCCGTATGCACAAGCTCGCGCGCGAGGCCGCCGCCGAACCGGCACCGGCGCTGAGCGTGGGCGCCACCGGCGGCTCGGACCAGCTCGCGACGCTGCTGGAATTCGAACGCACCGCCACGAAGATCACCGACGTCGCGCCGCTGCTCATCCCCGGCCTGCTGCAGGCCGCCGAGTACACCCGCGCGATCATGGAAACCGGCATCCCCGAGCGGGAGGCGAACAAGCGGGTCGCGATGCGGCAGGGACGCCGCGACATCATCACCCGCAAGCGCGCACCGGCGAAGTACACCGCGCTCATCCTCGAATCCGTGCTGCACCAGCCCATCGGCGTGCCCGGCGCCCGGCACGACCAACTGCGGTTCCTCGACGAAGTCGCCGAACGCGACAACGTCGAACTCCGGATCATCCCCGCCACCGCCGGCTGGACGCCCGCGCACGCCGGCCCCTTCGTGCTGCTGGAATTCGCGAAAGCGGACCCGGTCGTGCACCTCGAACACCACCGCTCCTCGGCGTTCCTGCAGGACGAGGACGCCGTCGACGCGTTCCGCTCCGCCCGCGACGAACTGGAACGGGTCGCGCTGAGCAGGGAGGACTCCCGCAAGCTCATCGCCGAGATCGCCGCGCGCGAACAGGTCCCGGCATGAACGTCGCGCCGCGGGGCTGGCGCAAGTCCTCGCACAGCAGCCAGGAGACCAACTGCGTCGAAGTCGGCGGCCTGCCCGGCGGCGGTGCCGCGGTGCGCGACACCAAGAACCGCGCCGCCGGGCACCTGAGCACCACACCGGCGCAGTGGTCCCGCTTCCTGCGCACCGTCCGCTGCCTCTGACGGAGGCCGGGCGGACGGCGCGACCACCGGTGCATCGCGATCAAGACGCACAACGATCGAGAGAGTCCGCCGCGAAAACCCTGCTCACGCGGTCCAGAGAGGAGGATCCGCGGCGGAACTCGCAACGGTTAGGTGATGCCGATCTTCGAGCCCGATGCCGTTGCGAGGTTGCCATGCCGATACCGTCCGACCCCTCGGATGCCATCGACACGAGCAGGCCGAGCTTGGCGCGGGTCTACGACTGCGCGCTCGGCGGCAAGGACAACTTCGAAGTCCACCGCGAACTCAGCAGGCGCATCAACGAAGCGGTCCCGGAAGCGCGGACCATCGCCCTGACCAGCCGCGCGTTCCTCATCCGCGCCGTGCGGTTCCTCGCCCGCGAAGCCGGCGTCGACCAGTACCTGGACTGCGGCTCCGGACTGCCGACCGCCGAGAACACCCACCAGATCGCCCAGCGCGTGAACCCGGAAGCCCAAGTGGTGTACGTGGACAACGATCCGACGGTCGCCGCGCACAGCAGAGCGCTATTGGCCGACAACGATCGCAGCCACTTCCTCGACGCCGACATCTTCGAGCCCAGCCGGGTCCTCGACGACCCGCTGGTGCGCGACAAGCTCGACTTCACGCGCCCTCTCGCGCTGCTGCACGTCGGCACGCTGCACCACTACGACGAAGCGGCACGCGGCAGGCCCGCCGCCGACATCGTGCGGGAATACGTGGCGGCGCTGCCGTCCGGTTCGTTCGTGGCGTTCAACCACTTCCTCGACCCCGAGGACGAGCACAGCGAACACGCGCACCGGGTGCAGAAGCTGCTCGCCACCGGACTCGGATCCGGATTCTTCCGCACCCGCGCCGAAATCGAAGCGATGCTGGCGAGCCTGGACCTGCTCGACCCCGGCCTCGTCGTCACCGACGACTGGTGGCCGGACGGGCCTCGGCTCACACCGCTGCCCGCGGCGGCGCACTGCGTAGCCGCGGCCATCGGCCGGAAGCCTTGAGTGTTGACGGCTTGTCTTGCTCGGGTGTCCGGGTGGCGGAACCTCAGTGCCTTCCTCGCTGCGGGATCTTTTTCCCGAGTGGCTCCGCCACGAGGGAAAAAGCTGTCCTCGCGAGGAAGCAGCTGAGAACCCGCGGGTGAGGACTTTTCGACGTGGGCTATGTGCTTCGCACATACAGGCACGGCCTTCGGCCGCCAGGCACGGCCTTCGGCCGCTGGCAGGGCAAACACCCACGAATTCGCCGGGGCGACTGCGGGCTCAGGACTCCGCTCACCTTGGGGAGATCCAGGTGCGGTTGGTGTCGTTCCTGGGTAGCCGGGGGCATGGGGTCGGATGTCGTGGAGGTGTTCCCGTTCCGGTTCGGGCGGGCGCACCGGGTGCTGGGGTTGCCGTTCGGCGTCGCGCCGCCGACCACGTGGGTGCGGGTCAGCGGCAGCGAGTTCACCGTGCGGTTCGGGCCGTGGTGCCTGCGCACCGGGCGGTCGAACATCATCGGCACCGCCATCACCGGCCCGTACTGCCTGCTGACCACGGCCGGGCCCGCGCGCATGTCGGCGACCGACGGCGGGCTGACCTGCGCCACCAACGGAGAACGCGGCCTGTGCGTCCGGTTCGCCGACCCGATGCCCGGCATCGAACCGCTGGGCCTGCTGCGGCATCCGGCCGTGACCGTCACGGTGGCGGAGTGCGACCGCCTCGCCGAGCTACTGGCTCCGTCAACTCGGCCATCCGGCGGCACGCGCTCCGGATGAACCGCAGCTGGGTGCTCCGGCCGAACAGCGCGAAACCCAAGCGCACCACCGGATTCGGGATCGAGGCCGCTCGGGAGAACGCGTGCACGCGGAACTCCACGTCGCCGCTGACGAGATCCTTGCGCACCAGGAAGTCCATCTGCCCCTGCTCCAGATGCCCCCGCAGCGTGCGGTAGTTCCACCCCCACACCCGCTCCCCGTCGCGCGTCGTGTCGGTGACCGACCCGACCCGGCACGGCAGCATGAACACGAGCCCGTGGAAATCGGTCTCCAACAGCAGTTCCGAGCCCACCAGGTCGTCCGAGGAACGGCAGGCGCGGCGCACCACGGTCGGATCGGCGAACTTGTAGTCCCGCGCCAGGGCGCACGCCCGCTCCCAAGGCCCGCCCGACAACGGCGGCCCCGGCGGCTCCCCCGGCAACGGCTGCCGGAAGTCGTCCACCTTCCACTTCGGACCGGGCTGCTCCGGATCGACGGCGTGCACGTCGAAGTTGACCGGCAACGTCCGCAGCCGTTCGAGTTCCCGGCTCAAGTGCGGGTCGTCGTCGCACCGCAGACCGGTCACGCTCACCTCCGCTCCCCGGCCGGTTCGCCCCGGCCGGTGTAGATCTCCACACCGTTGCGCAACCGGCCACCGGACGCGGCGCAGACCCGGACGCAGCACCGCACCCACATGTACGACTGGATCTTCCGCGACAAGTGCAGGCGGTCGTAGAGCAGGTCCGCCGCCCAGCCGCTGCTGCGCGCCCAGGACTCGATCTCGAACAGCAGCCGCATCCCGCGATCGGCGGCGCGGAACTCGATCTGCCCGGCCTCCAGGTGACCCCGCCGGGTGGCCAGCCGGAACGACGTCGGCGTCACGTCCAGCACCCGGACCGGGCCGTTCCACGGGCCGGGCATCCGCACCACCAGGTCGTCGCCCGGACGCAGATCCACGTGATCGGCCTCCGGGTCGAAGACCGCCACCTCGCCCGGCACCATCCGGTCCGGGGCGGCGACGAACAGCGCCATCACCTCCTCCGCACCGCGCAGGTGCAGATCGATGTCGGCGGAGTAGCGGCGGTGGAACAGCGGGCCGCAACCGTCCTCCGGCAGCTGCAGGTCCGTCGCCGGGCTCGGCGGCTCCGGCGGGTGGACCTCTTCGGCGCACTCCACGAGGTGCACCGGGACGTCGCTGGTGAGCTCGCGCAGCACGGCCAGCAGCAGTCCCGGCGGCCAGCGCCACAGCCACGGGAGGATCACACGTGCCTTCCCTCGGTGCGGCGACGGGCGCGCGCCCGCTCCACCGCGCGGCGCCGCGCCTGGTCTCGCATCACGAGCTGGGTCTGCTCCGGAGTGGGGTGGCCCTCGCCCATCGCGATCTCCGCATCCCGGTACTGCTGCTCCTCGGTCTCCACCGGTTTCCGCTCGTCTTCGAGCTGCTCCTCCGGGTCGGGGCGGCGGGTGCGCATCGGATGCTCCCGCCGGTACGGGTTGTCCGGCGGCAACCCGCCCGACAACCGCCCGTACAGGCCGGTGCACAGCAAGATCAGCCCGACCACGAGGCTGAACAGCACGTTCGGCATCCGGAACGCCAGCAGGTTCAGCGGCGAGTTCAGGATCGCCAAGTGCACCAGCCCGGACAGCAGGAACAACGCCCCCACGAACGTGGTCACCGTGGACGCCTGCCTGCCGCCCCACGCCGCGCACCCGATCAGCACCGCGCCGGCCACCAGGGAGATCACCGACAGCAGCCCGTTGCTGGACAACCCCAGCACCACGTGCCCCCGGGTGGAGAAGAACTCCAGCCCGCGAGCCAGCCCGAGGATGCCGAACACCCACAACCCCAGTCCCAGCAGCACCGCGCCGATCCGGTGAACCGTGTGCACCGGATGCGGTTGAACCGTTCTCCCGCGTCTCATCACCCACCCCCGGAACCCGTGATTATGCTCTGCGGCTACCCGGTATCCGAACCGGTTACACCGGGCTCCGCGCATCGCCCGGACGCCGGGTACCGCAGCGATGATCACCCGCCATACAGTGGTCGGCGCCGTGACAGCGACCGATGCGGAGTGGCCGGACGATGAGCCGCGACAACAAGATCTTGCTGGCCGCGCTCGCCGCCGGTTCCGCGCTGGTGCCCGCCGTGCTCGTCCTGGCGCTGCGCTGGCCGCTGTGGGCCTGGCTGCTGATCGCCGCCGGGCTGCTCGCCTGCGTCGGCGCCTACGCGCGGCGGCTGGTCCAGCTGCACCGGCAGCAGGAGCTGCGGGAGGCGCTGGTCGTGCAGCAGCAACGGCCCGCCGCACCCGCGGAGCCCGAGCCGGAACCGCCCCGGCAGCGGCTCGTGCGGGACGTCGCGCTGCCCAGCTCCGAGGACGACTACCGGTTCGTGTTCGGCGCGACGGTGTGGTGGCGGCGCCCGGTCGACGCGGTCGGCGTGGCGCACGAGAACCCGGCCGGGCTGGCCGTCGACACCCTGCTGACCCGCGCCCGCGAGATCACCTCCGTCGAACATCCCGGCGGGGCCGACGTGGTGGCGCACAAGCTGGCGGGCGCGCTCGGCGCGGTGCAGCGCGACCAGCACGGGCACGTGGAGACCTGGGCCGCGGAGGTGACGCTGACGCTGCCCGAGGACGACACCGACCGGCTGCGGCGGCTCGCCGAGGTCCGCAAGGACGAGCAGCTGTGGCACCGGGAACGCGACCACGAGCGCAGCAAGCGCGCCTACCTCGGTGACGAAGTGCTGCGCGACACCGGCAGCGCCATCGTGTGGTGGCTGGCGCGCAACGAGAACGACGTGGAACGCGCCGCCGAGCTCATCGGCACCCTCGCCCAGTTGTCGGCGGCGGCCAACGGCACCGAGATCGCCGAGCAGTTCCGGCACCTGGTGCCCTCGTCCCGGCAGGCCCCGTTCCGCGACGGGCTGCCGTTCCAGCGCGACTCGTTGTCGTTCAGCGGCACCTTGGACTCCGGCCAGTTCTTCTCCTACGGGCAGCTCTCCGCCGGTTCCGCCGCAGGCCTGCCCGAGGACGCCGAGCACAGCGCCATCGACCACGTGCACGGACTGATCGACAAGCTCAGCCCGGAATCCGAGGACACCGACCGCACCCAGCTCGCCACCCGCCTGGCGGCCCTGTTCGACGGCGCGGGCCAGCAGGACTTCGCCGACGCCATCCGACGCCGCTACGGCAGGTTCGGCCACCCCGACGACGCCACGATCTCGCCCTGAGGACCCCTCAGCCGAGGCGTTCGTCCCGGTAGCACCAAGACCACGACTCGCCCGGTTCGAACGAGCGGATCACCGGGTGGCCGGAGTCGTGGAAGTGGGCCGTCGCGTGCCGCCTCGGGCTGGAGTCGCAGCAGCCGACGTGCCCGCATTCGGTGCACAGCCGCAGATGCGCCCACACGTCCAGCCCCAGTCGCGCGCAGTCCTCGCACGCCGTCCGGGAACCCGGTTCGGGTTCGCGTCCCGTCGCCCGCTCCAAGTGCTCGCATGCGGCCACCGGCCACCTCCCGCGCTCGTCGCCGGAACTCCTGCGGGAATTGTCCCGCCCCGACGCGCCCCGTGGCGAGCCCGGCGGACGCGCGCCCCGCTATGACCGGGAACACGCCCGCGCAGCCTTGAGCATGCCGCGACGGCCGGGTGTTTCGTCGGCTTCGACAGACCACCCGACCCCGCCGGGGCGCCACTCCCCCGGCCGGGCAGACCGATCGGAGCACCGCATGACCACGCAGCTGGGCGCCCCGCCGAGGCGCATCGAGGCCGAGGAGTTCTTCGCGGACCCCTCGTTCGCCGGGGCGTCGATCTCGCCGGACGGCACGCGGCTCGCCTACCTGGCGCCGGCGCACGGGCGGATCAACGTGTGGATCCGGGGCATCGACGAGCAGCACGAGGACGCGGTCTGCGTCACGCACGACACCCGGCGCGGCATCCACGCCTACCACTGGACCGACGACCCGCGCTGGCTGCTCTACGAGCAGGACACCGACGGCAACGAGGACTGGCACCTCTACCGCGTGGACCTCGACGCGCCCGGCGAACCCGCGGTCGACCTGACCCCGTTGCCGCCGGGATCGCGGATGCTCGGCGTGGAGCCGATGAAGTCCGCCCCCGGCAGCGTGCTCGTCTCGATGAACCGGCGGCCGTTGTACTTCGACCTGTTCCGGATCGACGTCGCCACCGGCGAGACGACGACGCTGGTGGAGCAGTCCGATCCGCGGGGCGGCTACCTCGTCGACCGCGACGCGCGGCCCGCCTTCTACTCGACGGTGGCCGACGACGGGACCCACGAGTTCCACGCCGTCGACCCCGCCACCGGCGACCTGCGCTTCCTGCGCCGCCTGGGCGGTCCGGAGCACCCGGTGGGCGTGCACCCGCAGCTGGTGACGCCCGACGGGCAGGGCCTGCTCGTGGGCGTCTACCAGGACTCCGACGACCTCCGGCTCGTGCGCATCGACCGGACGACCGGCGAGGAGACCGTCGTCGCGGCCGTGGACGGCCACAGCCTGTGCACCTTGGGACCGATCAGCGCCGGGCTGCCGCCGACCGTGTTCACCAGCAAGCGGACCGGGGAGGTCATCGCGGCCCGCTTCGTCGGCGACCGGCCGATCATCGAAGTCCTGGACCCGCACTTCGCGGAGGTGCACGCCGCGCTGTCCGAGCTCTCCGACGGCGTGCTGAGCTCGGTGTCCTCGGACGAGTCGGAGCAGCGCTGGGTCGTCTCCTTCAGCCACGACCGCGAACCCGGCGCGACCTGGTTCTACGACCACGGCACCGGGCAGAGCAGGCTGCTGTTCCGCCCGTACCCGGAGCTCGATCCGGCCGAGCTGGCCCCGATGACGCCGGTCCGCTTCCCGGCCCGCGACGGGCTGCCGCTGCACGGGTTCCTGACGCTGCCGGTCGGCGTCGAACCCGAGCGGCTGCCGCTGGTGCTGCTCGTGCACGGCGGCCCGTGGGCCCACGACACGTGGAGCTACGACCCGTCGGTTCAGTTCCTGGCCAACCGCGGCTACGCGGTGCTGCAGGTCAACTTCCGCGGCTCCACCGGCTACGGCAAGCGCCACCTCACCAGCGCGATCGGCGAGCTCGCGGGGAAGATGCACGACGACCTGATCGACGCCGCCGACTGGGCGGTGGAGCAGGGCTACGCCGACCGCGACCGCGTCGGCATCTACGGCGGTTCCTACGGCGGCTACGCGGCGCTCGTCGGCGTCACCGTCACCCCCGACCGCTTCGCCGCCGCCGTGGACTACGTGGGCATCTCGGACCTGGCGAACTTCATGCGGACCCTGCCGCCGTTCGTCCGGCCGCACATGGCCAACAACTGGTACCGCTACGTCGGCGATCCGGCGGACCCCGCGCAGGAAGCGGACATGCTGGCCCGCTCCCCGATCACGATGGTCGACCGGATCCGCACGCCGCTGCTGGTCGCCCAAGGCGCCAACGACGTCCGCGTGGTCCAGGAGGAGTCCGACAACATCGTCGAGTCGCTGCGGGCCCGCGGGGTCCCCGTCGAATACCTCGTCGCCGAGGACGAGGGCCACGGCTTCGCCAATCCGGAGAACCAGATCCGCCTGTACCGCGCGATCGAACGGCACTTCGCCGAACACCTCTGACGAGCGCGGGCGCGTCCCGCCGCCGACCCGCTGCGCGAGTCCGCCGGAGGCGTTCGTGGCGCAGCGGGTCGGCGAGGCGCAGCAGTGCTCCCGCGTCCCTAGACTTCCGGCGGAGCGCAGCCGCTGGGAGGACGGAGACGCATGCACCTGTTCCCGGATCTGATGGTGCTGCTGGCGGTAGCGCTGGCGATCACCGCCCTCGCCCGCAGGTGGGGCCTGTCCGAACCGCTGGTGCTGGTGCTGGCCGGGCTCGCGCTGTCGTTCGTGCCCGGCGTGCCGGACTACTCGATCAACCCGGAGCTGATCCTCGTCCTGGTGCTGCCGCCGCTGCTGTACTCGGCGGCGCTGACCAGCTCCACGCACGGATTCCGCGCCAACGCCCGCCCCATCGGCTCGCTGGCGCTGGGCGCCGTGCTCGTCACGACGGTGGTCACCGGACTGGTGGCGTGGTGGCTGGTGCCCGCGATGCCGCTGGGCGCCGCGCTCGTGCTGGGGGCGGTGGTGGCGCCGCCGGACGCGGTCGCGGCGACGTCCATCGGCCGCAGGCTCGGGTTGCCGCGCAAGGTGATGACGGTGCTCAGCGGCGAAAGCCTCGTCAACGACGCGACGGCGCTCACCGCCTACCGGGTCGCCGTGGCCACCGTGATCGGGACGGGGTACTCGCTGCCGGCGGGCGTGGGCGTGTTCCTGCTGGCCGCGGTCGGCGGGCTCGTCGTGGGTTTCGCGGTGGGCTGGGTGGTGCACCGGGTTCGGCAGGCGCTCTCGGACGGGGTGCTGGAGAGCGCGGCGGGCCTGCTGGTGCCGTTCGCGGCGTACCTGCTGGCGGAGGAGATCGGGGCGTCCGGGGTGCTCGCCGTGGTCGTCGCCGGTCTCTACCTGGGGCAGCGCTCGCCGACGGGCAGCGCCTCGGTGCGGTTGCAGGACCGGGCGGTGTGGCTGGCGGCCGACACGCTGCTGGAGGCGCTGGTGTTCGCGCTGATCGGGTTGCAGCTGCGCGGCGTCACCGAGGGCGTGGCGGGGCAGCTGGGCCCGCTGGTGCTGGTCGGGCTCGCGCTGACCGCGACGGTCGTGCTGGTGCGCGCGCTGTGGGTGTTCACCACGATGCAGCTGCCGGAACTGCTGCTGCGCCGCGGCAGCGCCCCGCCGTGGCGCTACGGCGCCGTCGTGTCCTGGGCCGGGATGCGCGGCGTGGTGTCGCTGGCCGCGGCGGCGGCGATCCCGCAGTTCACCTCGTCCGGCGCGATGTTCCCGCAGCGGCCCCAAGTGCTGTTCCTGGCGTTCTTCGTGACGCTGGGGACGCTGCTGCTGCACGGGGCCACGCTGCCCTGGGTGATCCGGACGCTCGGGGTCCGCGGCCAGGAGAACTACACGGACGCGCTCGCCGAAGCGGAGGCCGCGCACAACGCGGCCCTCGCGGCGCGGCGCAGGCTGGAGGAGCTGTCCGAGGACGAGGAGCCGCCGGAGGAGGTGACCGAACACCTGCGCCGCGCCGCGGAACGCCGCAGCAACCGGGCCTGGGAACGGCTCGGCCGCTCCGACGCGGAGGTCGGCGAGAGCCCCAGCGCCGCCTACCGCAGGCTGCGCGCGGAGATGCTCGCCGCGGAACGCGACGTGTTCGTGCGCTTCCGCGACGAAGGCCGCATCGACGACGAGGTGCTGCGCCGAGTCCTCCACGAACTCGACCTCGAAGACATGATGTTGCAGCGCGAGTGACGACGGCTCGCGGGACTGATCGACGCTCCCGCCGGATGCTGCGAGCTCAGCGGGTGAACGACCGGATGTGGTCGAGGGCGGTGTCGAGCGCGATCTGCATGCTGCTCGCGTCCCGCCGCGCCTGGGCCAGCAGGTAGCCGCCCTGGAGCGCGGCGAGCAGGCCGGTGGCCAGGGCCGCCGGATCCGCCTCCTGCGCCAGTTCGCCGGTCTGCCGCATGTGCCGCAGGCCGGCGTGCAGTTCGCCCTCCCAGCGGTCGAATCCCCGCGCGATCGCCAGCCGGGCGGTCTCGGAGGAGTCGGACAGCGCGCTGGACAGCGAGCCGATGGGGCACCCGTGGGACCCCTTGCGGCTGCGGGTGGCGGTGACGATGGCGTCGCGCCACCGGTCCAGGCCGCTCATGGAGGTCGCGTTGCGCAGCAGGTGCTCCTGCGCGCCGAGCACCTGCCCGATCTGGAACTCCACGACGGCGTCGACGATCTCGGACTTGTCCGCGAAGTAGTGGTAGAGCTGCGACCTGCCGGTTCCGCTGACCGCGATGACGTCGTCGAGGCTCGTGCTCTCGACGCCCTGCTCGTGCATCAGCTCCGCGGCGGAGCGGACGATGCGCTCGCGGGTCGCGGCGCCCTTCGCGGTGAGGCGCTTCGGCTTGGCCGATGCGCGTGCTTCGTCGACCACGCGATCCTCTCTTTGTACCGAACGGTACACTTGAGTCTACCTCATCCCCACTAGGGAACACTTTCCCTTGTAAAAATGTATCGCTTGGTACATTCTTGGCTCATTCGAACCGGACGAGGGGAAGCGTCGTGGCAGACATCGCCGCAGTCATGCGCCAGTTCCACGCGAACGACGAGGCCGCCTTCGGGGCGAACACCCTCGGCCTGCTGCTCCAGCTCAAGGAGGCGTGAACCATGATCGAATCACAGACCGCCCGGCCGGGACGCTTCACCGGCGCGGCGGAATTCGCGGTGACGGCCGGGGAAGCGGTCGCGAGGTACGGCCTCGTGCTCGTGGTGGGCTGGATCGGGGCGCTGAAGTTCACCGCCTACGAGGCGGAGGCGATCGTCCCGCTCGTCGCGCACCACCCGCTCATGGCCTGGCTCTACGAGATCGTCGGCGTCCGAACGTTCGCCGGGGCGCTGGGAGTGGTGGAAGTGGGAACGGCGCTGCTCATAGCGACCCGGCCGCTGTGGCCCAGGGCGTCCGCGGCGGGCAGCGCCCTGGCCGCACTGCTCTTCCTGGGAACGCTGAGCTTCCTGCTCACCACACCCGCTTCGGCAACCGGCGGATTCCCGTTCCTGTCAGCCGACGTCGGCCAGTTCCTGCTCAAGGACGTAGTACTACTAGGCGCATCACTGTGGACCTTCGGCGAAGCCACCCGAGCAACCCACCACTGACCCCACCGAGCACCAAGCCCGCTTTGCGGCCGAAGGCCGTGCCTGTATGTGCGAAGCACATAGCCCACGTCCAAAAGCCGACCACCCGCGGGTTCTCAGGCGGTCTGTCGCGAGGACGGCTTTTTCCCTCGTGGCGGAGCCACTTGGGAAAAAGATCCCGCAGCGACAGACCGCCTGAGGTTCCGCCACCCGACCACACGAGCAAAACGAGCCGTATAAAGCTCATTCCTCCAGGAAGCCGAGTTGGCCTGATAGTTCCTTGGCCGCGACCTTCATGGCTCCGACGACTTCGCGCATGCGCTTGCGGGAGAAGCGGTACGAGGGGCCGGAGGCGCTGAGGGCGGCGACCACTTCGCCGTCGTGGCGGTGCACGGCGACCGCTGCCGCGTTCAGGCCCAGTTCCAGTTCTTCGTAGCTGGTGGCGTAGCCGTCGCGCACGATGAGCTGGAATCCGCCGCGCAGCTCGGCCGCGTCGGTGACGGTGCGCGGGGTGTACTGCGCGAGGTCGCCGTCGAGCAGCACGTCCTGGTCGTCGACGGGCGCGTGCGCCAGCAGCACTTTGCCGCTGGAGGTCGCGTGCAGCGGGGTGCGCTGGCCGACCCAGTTGTGCGCGGTCACGGAGGCGGTGCCGCGGGCCTGGCTGATGTTGATGGCCACGTCGTCGTCGCGGACCGCGATGTTCACCGTCTCGCCGAGGTCGCCCGCGAGCGACTCGCAGAACGGGCGGCCGAGCCGGGAGAGGTCCATCCGGTCGGTGGCGGCACCGGCGAGCCGGACCACGCCGAAGCCGATGACGTACTTGCCGCGCTCCCCGAGCTGCTCGACGAGGCCGCGCGAGACGAGCACGCTGACCAAGCGGGAGGCGGTGGACTTGTGCACGCCGAGCTCGACGGCGATTTCGGTGATTCCTGCTTCGCCGTGGCGTGCCAGCAGTTCCAGCACGCTCACCGCCCGGTCCACCGACTGCACTAGTGCGCCGGACCGTTCACCGTTGGGAGATCGTCCTGCGTTGACCACGGGTTCAACCGTATCCGTTGCGGGGAATTTTCCTCTCGAACCCTACACCGAGTTGCTGATTGCGCAACAATCGGACGGGTGTCGGCGCACGCCTTCCACCTGCGAAAATCCCGCACGGCCGACCGCCGCAACGCGCGGGTTCACCCGCGCGAACATCCCGGTGCGCTGGGATTTCAACCCGATTCCCGACGCCGGAAATCAGCGTCGCCGCGAATTCTCGCGAAGTCGCATTCCATTTCGATCGCGCGGCCGGTACTCGGAAGCACCTGCGCAGTACCGGCCCTCCGCGCCACCGCGGCGGGGGCGGACTCCGGCAGGCGGGAGATCAGCTCGGGAGCGCGTCGATCAGGAGGTCCGCCAGGTATCCGGCGAAGGAGCCGCGCACCAGCAGGCGGTAGCCGGGTTCCGGGGTGAGCTGCCAGAGCACGGCCTGGGTGCGGCCGACGAGCGTCTGCGCGCAGCCGCCCGCCGCGAACGCGCGCGGGTGCAGGTCCAGCGAGCACACCTGCTCCAGCACGTCCCGCGCGCGGGGCCCGGCGAGCCGCACGGTGGTGCGGTTCGCCGACACGTCCACCGCCGAACCGGCTCCGGCGGCCACGAGGCCGTCGATGACGCCGCCTGCCGCGCCGTCCGGGGCGATGATCAGCCATTCGTCCGGACCGAGCCCGAGCGCGGCCCGTTCCGGGGTGCCGCGCACCTCGTTCACGCCGCGCGGCAGGGGAATTCCGACGGCCCCGCCGAGCCGGTCCAGCGCGTCCGGCGCGGCGCGCAGGTTCACCTGGGTCAGGAACGGCTCCTCCGCGAGCAGCACGCCGCTGCGGGCGCTGTGCTCCGCGAGCTCGGCGGCGCGGGCCGCCAACGGGCTGCGGCGCAGGTCCGCGGTGGCCGCCCCGGTGGTTCCCGGTTCAGCGGGGCTGGTGACCGTCACGGCGGGCTCCTTCCGGGTCGTAGAAGACGGGATCGGTGACCTCGGCGGCGAGGTCGGCGCCGCCGATGGGCGCGTGCAGCACCTCGCCGACGCGGCGCCTGCCGTCGCGGACCAGCGCCAGCGCGAACGTGCGGCCCAGCGCCGCGCTGCGGTAGCTGGAGGTCACGTGCCCCAGCATCGGCACCGGCGGGGTCCGCGTCGCGTCGGGCTCGACGAGCTGCGCGCCCTCCGGCAGCAGCGCGTCCCGGTCCACCGGCAGCAGCCCGACCAGCTGCTTGCGATCCGAACGGGCGGTGTCGGGGCGGGCGAAGGAGCGGTCGCCGATGAAGCTCTTGCGCTTCGAGACCACCCAGTCCATGCCCAGGTCCAGCGGCGTCACCGTGCCGTCGGTGTCCTGCCCGACGATCACGAAGCCCTTCTCCGCGCGCAGCACGTGCATCGCCTCGGTGCCGTAGGGCGTGATGCCGAGGTCGGCGCCGTCGGCGAACACCGCGTCCCACGCCGCCTGCCCGTACCAGGACGCCACGTTGATCTCGAAGGCGAGCTCCCCGGAGAACGAGATGCGGCTGATCCGCGCGGGAATCCCGTTGCGCAGCACCGCGTCGCGGAACTCCATGAAGCCGAACCCGGCCGCCGAGACGTCCAGCTCCGGCGCCACCCGCGCCAGGACAGTGCGGGAATCCGGCCCGGCGACGGCGATCGTGGCCCACTGCTCGGTCACCGAGGTGCAGTGCACCGACAGCTGCGGCCACTCCGTCTGCAGCCACTCCTCCAGCCGGTCCAGCACGGCCGCCGCGTTGCCGGTGGTGGTGCTCATCAGGTAGTGCTCGGGCGCCAGCCGCATGGTGACGCCGTCGTCGAAGACCATGCCGTCGGCGGTGCACATCATGCCGTAGCGGGCCTTGCCGACGGTGAGCTTCGCGAATCCGTTGGTGTAGACGCGGTTGAGGAACTCCCCCGCGTCCGGCCCGATCACGTCGATCTTGCCGAGGGTGGTCGCGTCCATCATGGCCACTCCGGTGCGGGCGGCGGTGCACTCCCGCAGCACCGCGGCCGCCATGTCCTCGCCCGGCCGCAGGTAGTGGCGGGCGCGCTTCCACTGCCCGACGTCCTCGAACACCGCGCCCGCCCGCACGTGCCAGTCGTGCATCGGGGTGGTGCGCACCGGGTCGTGCAGCGCACCGCGATCCCGCCCGGCCAGCAGCTCGAAGCGCATCGGCCGGACCGGCGGGCGGGACGCCGTGGTGCCCAGGTCGCCCGGCTCGATGCCGAGCAGGGTGGCGAGCACGCCCAGGCCGAGCACGTTCGAGGTGGCGCCCTGGTCGCTGCCGGTTCCGAGGGTCGTGTAGCGCTTGACGTGCTCCGGTGAGCGCAGCCCCGCGTCGACGGCGCGGCGGACGTCGGCGACGGTCACATCCCTTTGCAGGTCGACGAAACTCGACTCCTCATCGCCCTGAATCATCCACAGTGGACGAACGCGGGCCGGCGCCGGATCGGCGTCGACCGGCGGGATCGGGGGCGCCACGACGGGGAAACCGGTCGCGGCGGCCGCGGCGGCACCGGCCGCGAACCCCTGCGCCAGGCAGTCCCGCAGCCCGAAGGAACCGCGCGCCGCGCCCACCGCCGCATCCCCGTCCGGCGCGAACGCGGCGATCTCGGCGTCCCAGACCAGCGGATCGCGACTCAGCTCCACCGCCGGATTCCACCCGCCGCCGACCGCGACCAGATCGCACTCCGGCACGTCCACCGGCCCCACCGGCCGCCCCCGGTCGTCGAGGGCGGACACCCGCGCCGCGGAGACCCACCGCTCGCCGGAGGTGCCGATCACCGCCGCACCCGTCCGCACCGGAACTCCCGCGTCCCGAGCCCGGGCCAGCAGCGCCGCGGGCGGCTCGGGGCGGGCGTCGACCAGCAGCGGGACCGACGCGCCCGCCGCCACCAGGTCCAGCGCCGTCGCGTAAGCGCTGTCCCCGGTCGTGCCCACCACGGCGCGCTCGCCCGGCAGCACCGCGAACCGCCGCAGGTAGCGGCGCACCGCCCCGGCGAGCAGGACGCCGGGGCGATCGTTGCCGGGGAACGCGACGGGCCGCTCGCGGGCGCCGGTGGCCAGCACCACCCGCCGGGCGCGCAGGTGCCACAACCGCTGCCACGGCGGCCGCTGCTCCGGCGCGGAGTGCTCTGCGACAAGCAGGTATCCGTGGTCGTAGTGCCCGGTGACCGTCGCGCGGGTCAGCACCCGGGTCTCCGGTCGCGCGGCGAGCTCGCAGGCCGCGCGCGCGACCCACTCCGCGCCCGGCACCCCGTCGATCCGCTCGTCGCCGTCCAGCAGCGCGCCGCCGAGCTCGCGGTGTCGTTCCACCAGGTACACCCGGGCGCCGCTCCGCCCGGCGGCCAGCGCCGCCGCGATCCCGGCGGGCCCCGCCCCGATCACCACCACGTCCGCGTGCCGGTAGCGCTTCTCGCAGCGCGCCGCACCGCCCGGATCGGCGCGGCCCACGCCGGAGAGGCTCAGCGCGGCCAGCCCGTCGCGCAGTTCGACCTCGGTCGCGGGGACCATCGGCTCCGGGTCGTCGAGCACCTGCACCAGCGCGTTCGGCTCACCCGGATCCGCCGTGAGGACACCGCGCGGGCGGCCCAGGTACACCGACGGCGCCACCTCCAGGCGCCCGGCGGCCAGCAAGGCCGAGGCCAGCGTGTCGCCCGGATGTCCGCGCAACGGCACGCCGTCCACCTCGCACTCGACGGTCCGGCCGCGGTCGATGCGCCCGCCGGAGGGCAGCCGGGTCACGGCGCGAACTCGTTCGTGGCGGTGTCGCGGACGACGTCGAACCAGCGGCGGCAGCCGTCCGCGTGCACCCACCGCTCCGCGTAGCTGCCGCAGTGGTTGTCCCGCACGAACAGGTAATCCGCCCAGGCCGCGTCGTCCAGCGAGGTCGGGTCCACCGGGTACGGGACCTGTGCCTGCCCGCCGTAGCGGAACTCGACCTCGTCCCGGTTCCCGCACCAGGGACAGGGGATCAGCAACATCACACCCTCCGATCAGTGCGCGACGGCGGCGGCGCCGTGCTCGTCGATGAGCGCGCCGGTGCGGAACCGCTCCCACCCGTAGGGCTCGGCGAGCGGGTGCGGCGAGCCGGTCGCCACGGTGTGCGCGAACACCCGGCCCGCGGCCGGCGTGGCCTTGAACCCCCCGGTGCCCCAGCCGCAGTTGACGTACAGCCCCTCGAACGGCGTCGGCCCGATGATCGGCGAGGCGTCCGGGGTGACGTCGACGACACCCGCCCAGGTCCGGATCACGTGCGCCCGCGCGAAGATCGGGAACAGCTCCAGCGCCGCCGCCAGCTGCCGCTCGATCACCTGCACCGAGCCGCGCTGCCCGTAACCGTTGTAGGAGTCGATGCCCGCGCCGAGCACCAGCTCCCCCTTGTGCGCCTGGCTGCAGTAGACGTGCACGTGGTTCGACATCACCACGCACGGGTGCACCGGCTCCAGCAGTTCGGAGACCAGCGCCTGCAACGGGTGGCTCTGCACCGGGATCCGCCAGCCGAGGGTGTCGGTGAGCTCGCTGGTGCGGCCCGCGGCGGCCAGCCCGACCCGGCCCGCGGCGATGTCCCCGCGCGAGGTCCGCACCCCGGTGACCCGCTCGCCGTCGGTGCGGAACCCGGTGACCTCGCACTGCTCGATCAGGTCCACGCCGAGCTCGCTCGCCCGCGTCGCCAGCGCCCACGCCACGTGGTCGTGCTTCGCGATGCCCGCGCGCGCCTGCCACGTCGCGCCCAGCACCGGGTAACGCCGGTCCGGGGACACGTCGAGGATCGGGCACAGCGCGGCGACCTCGTCGGGACCGACGAACTCCGCGTCGATTCCGTTGAGGCCGTTGGCGAACGCGCGGCGCCGCGCGTCGCGCACCTCCTGTTCGGTGTGCACGAGGTTGAGCACTCCGCGCTGGCTTAGCAGGAAGTCGTAGTCCAGTTCGGCGGGCCACCGCTCCCACAGGTCCAGGGCGTGCCCGTAGAGCGCGGCGCTCTCGTCGAGCAGGTAGTTGGAGCGGATGATCGTCGTGTTGCGGGCCATGTTCCCGCCCGCGAGCCAGCCGCGTTCCAGCACCGCCACGTCCCGGATCCCGTGCTCTGCGGCGAGGTAGTACGCGGTCGCCAGCCCGTGCCCGCCGGCACCGACGATCACCACGTCGTAGGAGCGCCCCGGTTCCGCCGAGCGCCACAGCCGGGCGGGCGGATCAGGCAACCGCTCGGCGCGCGGCGCGGTGCCGTCAGGAGTGCGGGAATGGCGGGATCGCATCTGATCACCCACTGGGCGAGGAACGCCTGAAGTCCTGGTGCAGCCGAGGCTAACCACGCACGGTCACGCCGACAACCGGGATCGGCCGCGTCGGCTCGGATCGAGAAAAGCCGATCATTCCAACGAAATTCGCCCTCTCGTGTGCTTGACGCATCCCGGCGCGCAAGCGCACTGTTGCGTTTAACGCAGCCAGTTGTGACTAGCGCAACAACCCTCCAGGGGGTCGCCGCGGGGACTCCGGCCGGGCGCGCGAGGACGACATGCGTGTGATCGAGCCGAATTCTCCGGGGAAGCAGCGGACCCGGCAGCAGCGTCGTGAGCCAGGGGGCGGCACATGGACGGCAGGGCACGAATCCTGATCGTGGGAGCGGGCATCGTCGGCTGCTCCACGGCGTACCACCTCGCGCGCGCCGGGATCACCGACGTGCTCGTCGTGGACCAGGGCCCGCTGTTCGCGACCGGCGGCTCCTCTTCGCACGCACCGGGATTGGTCTTCCAGACCAACAATTCCGAGCTGCTGACCCGGTTGGCCTCCTACACGGTGCAGCGGTTCACCACCGACACCCTCGACGGCGCACCGTGCTTCCACCAGGTCGGCGGCATCGAGGTCGCCACCACCGCGCGGCGCTGGGAAGACCTCAAGCGCAAGCGCGGCCTCGCCGCCGCGTGGGGCGTGCCCGCCGAGCTGATCGGCCCGCGCGAGGTCGCCGACCGCATCCCGCAGGTGGAGCACTCCCGCGTCTTCGGCGGCCTGCACGTCGCGAGCGACGGCATCGCCAAACCCGTCCGGGCCGCGGAGGCGATGGCACGGGAGGCGGCCCGGCTCGGCGTGCGGTTCGAAGGGCGCACCGAGGTGACCGGCTTCGACGTCTCCGGGGGCCGGGTCCGCGCGGTCCGCACCAGCGCCGGCACCGTGGAAGTGGAAGAAGTGCTGTGCTGCGCGGGCATCTGGGGGCCGAAGATCGGCGCGCTCGCCGGGGTGTCCATCCCGGTCCAGCCGCTCGCGCACCAGTACGCGGTGACCGGCCCGATCTCCGGACTCGGCGCGGCGAAGGAGCACGGCGGGGACGAGGTGGCGCAGCCGCTGCTGCGGCACCAGGACGCCTCGATGTACTTCCGGCAGATCCACGACCGCTACGGCATCGGCTCCTACCAGCACCGGGTGATCCCGGTGCGCGCCGAGGAGCTGACCCCGACCGCCGCGGGCGACGGCGCAGAGGCGCCGCCCGGCGGCGGCGCCTGGGCGGGCATGGCCTCGGTGCACCCGTTCACCCCGCAGGACTTCAAGCAGCCGTGGGACGACGCGTGCGAACTGCTGCCCGCGCTGGAGCGGGCCGAGATCGCCGAGGGCATGAACGGGCTGTTCCTGTTCACCTCCGACGGGATGCCGGTGCTGGGACCGTCGCGGGAGGTCGCCGGGTTCTGGGTCGCGGAGGCCGTGTGGATCACCCACTCGGCCGGGGTGGGCCGGGCGATGGCCGAGTGGATGGCCGACGGCTCCCCCGGCATCGACCTGCGCGCCGCCGACCTGCGCCGCTTCGAGGACTTCGCGCACAGCCCCGCCTACGTGGCCGAGCGCAGCGCGCAGAGCTTCCGCGAGGTCTACGACGTGGTGCACCCGCAGCAGCCCCCGCTGCACCCGCGACCGCTGCGCACCTCGCCGTTCCACGAGCGGGAGCAACGTCTCGGCGCGCTGTTCCTGGAGGCCAACGGCTGGGAACGGCCGCACTGGTACGAGTCCAACGAATCCCTCGTCACCGGGCGGGAAATCGTCGTCCCCGGCGAGTGGGCCGGGCGCTACTTCTCCCCGATCGCCGCCGCCGAGCACCAGGCCGCCCGCGAGGGCGTGGCGATGTTCGACATGACCTCGCTGGCCCGCTGCGAGGTGAGCGGGCGCGGCGCGCTGGGGCTCCTGGACCGGCTCACCACCGGCAAGCTGGACCGGGCGCCGGGCTACGTCACCTACACGCTGATGCTGGAGCACACCGGCGGCATCCGCGGCGACATCACCGTGGCCCGGCTGTCGGAGACCGAGTTCCAGGTCGGGTGCAACGGCCCGCGCGACGTCGCCTGGCTGCGGGCGCACGCCGACGACACCACCTTCGTCCGCGACATCACCGGCGGCACCTGCTGCATCGGCCTGTGGGGGCCGGACGCCCGCGCGGTGCTCGCCCCGCTGGCCGACGTCGACGTGTCGCACGAGGCGTTCCGGTTCTTCCGCGCGAAGCGCCTGTTCGTCGGCGAAGTGCCGGTCGTCGCGCTGCGGCTGTCCTACGTGGGCGAGCTGGGCTGGGAGCTCTACACCTCCGCCGAGTTCGGCGGGCGGCTCTGGGACCTGCTGGCCGCGCAGGGCGCCGAGCACGGGATCTTCCCCGCCGGCCGCGCCGCGTTCAACGGGATGCGGCTGGAGAAGGGCTACCGCGCGTGGGGCGCGGACATGTGGAGCGAGCACGACCCCGACGAGGCGGGTCTCGCGTTCGCCGTCAAACCCGGCAAGGGAGATTTCGTCGGCCGCGACGCCCTGCTGCGGCGCCGCGAACGACCGGTGCGGCGGCGGTTGTGCTGCCTGCACGTCACCGACGGCACGGTGCTGATGGGCGCCGAGCCGGTGTTCCCCGAGACCGGCCGCGACGCGGTCGGTTTCACCACCAGCGCGGGATACGGCCACAGCGCGGACATGAGCCTCGCCTACGCGTGGCTGCCCGCCGAACTGGCCGAGCCGGGCACTCCGCTGCGGGTGTCCTACTTCGACCGCCGACATCCCGCCGCGGTCGTCGCCGACCCGGTGTTCGACCCCGACATGGCTCGCATGCGGCGCTGAGCGCCCCCGCTCACCCGCATCGCGGTACCCGAAGTCCACACGTCGCCCGGCTCACCGCCGGGGTGCGCCGCCGCGCACCCCGACCGGGCCGGACAGATCGCTCACCGCAAAGGAGAACCCCTGATGGCAGTGAATCCGAACCCCGGAATTCTGCAGTACTCCCGGCTGCGCAAGTCGCCGTTCTTCCACGCCTCCCGGCAGCACGGCGTGAGCCTCTACAGCGTCTACAACCACACCTACCACCCGCGCCACTACGGCGACCCGGTGGCGGAGTACTGGGCGCTGCTGGAGGGGGTGACGCTCTGGGATGTCGGCGTGGAGCGGCAGGTGGAGATCACCGGGCCGGACGCGTTCGAGTTCACCAACATGCTGGTGCCGCGCGACCTCACCAAGTGCAAGGTCGGGCAGTGCAAGTACGTGTTCGTCACCGCCGAGGACGGCGGCATCATCAACGATCCCGTGCTGCTTCGCTTGGGGGAGAACCACTTCTGGCTCTCGCTCGCCGACAGCGACGTGCTGCTGTGGGCGAAGGGACTGGCCCACGGCCTGGGCATGGACGTGCACATCCGCGAACCCGACGTGGGACCGGTGCAGGTGCAGGGGCCGAAGTCGCGGGACGTGATGGTCGACCTGTTCGGCGAGTCCATCTTGGACGTTCCCTACTACTACGCGGTGGACCGCGAGCTCAACGGCATGCAGGTCGTCGTCTCGCGCACCGGCTACACCGCCGAGCTGGGCTACGAGATCTACCTGCACAACGCCACCCGCGACGGCGTGAAGCTGTGGGAGACGATCTGGGAGGCGGGCCGGCCGCACGGCATGCAGGTCATCGGGCCGTGCCACATCCGCCGCATCGAAGCGGGAATCCTGTCGTGGGGCTGCGACATCACCTACGAGACGAACCCGTTCGAGGCGGGCTACGGCTTCGAGAAGACGTGGATGGTGGATCTGGACCAGGACGCCGACTTCCTCGGCAAGGAGGCGCTGACCCGGATCAAGGCCGAAGGGGTGGCGCGCAAGCTCGTCGGCGTGCGCATGGGCGGACCGGGCGTCGGTTCGTTCAACGACGGCAGCATGATCGAACCGTTCGACGTGCACGACCCGCACGGCCTGCGCATCGGCGAGGTCACCTCCGCCTGCCACTCCCCCCGGCTGGACAGCAACATCGGCTTCGCCATGGTGCCGGTCGCCTACCAGGAACCGGGCACCGAGCTGGTGGTGCACACCCAGCACGGCCCGCAGGAGGCGATCGTCGTGGAGAAGCCCTTCCACGACCCCAACAAGGACATCCCCAAGCACCTCGAACGCACGGCCACGGCGTGAGCGAGCGGGGGTCGAGCTGATGGACACCAGCACTCAGCGGCTGCAGGAGATGTTGTGCCGCAGCAGGTTCGAGGTGCTGCCGGTGCGCGGAGCGGCGGAGCGGGCGGCGGTGCTGCCCGCGGGCAGCACCGTCACCGTCACCGCCTCCGCCGCGAAGGGCCTCGACGCGACGATGGACGTCGCGGCCCGGCTGGCGGCGGCCGGGTTCCACGTGGTGCCGCACCTGGCGGCGCGTTCCGTCCCGGACCGGGCGCGGCTGGCCGAACTGCTGGACCGCGCGGCGGCGCTGGGCAGCGACGAGGTCTTCGTCATCGCGGGCGATTCCCCGGTGCCCGCCGGGGAATTCCCGGACGCGCTCGCGCTGCTGCGGGCCATGGCGGAGCTGGACCGCAAGCCGGGCAAGGTCGGCATCACCGGCTACCCGGAGCGGCACGCGTTCCTGTCCGACGAGGTCACGATCCGGGCCATGGCGGACAAGGCGCGCCACGCGGACTACGTGGTCTCGCAGATCTGCTACGACCCGCGCCGCATCGCCGAATGGCTCGGCGAGGTCCGCGCGCGCGGCGTGCTGCTGCCCGTGCACGTCGGCCTGCCCGGCGCGGTGGACGTGACGAAGCTGCTGCGGGTGTCGATGAAGATCGGCCTCGGCGAATCGCTGCGGTTCCTGCGCAAGCAGCACGGCCTGGTCACGAAGCTGCTCGCGCCGTACACGCCGGACGCGCTGCTCGACGGGCTCTGGCCGCACCTGGACGAGCCCGCCCCGGGCATCGCCGGGTGGCACCTGTTCACGTTCAACGAACTCGACCGGACCGTCCAGTGGCGCGACGACGCCCTCGCCCGGATCCAGGAGGTTCCCGCATGACCATCCCGTCCGACCTGGACATCTCCCGAGCCGCGGCGCTCCGCCCGATCGACGAGATCGCCGCGCAGCTCGACATCGGCCCGCACCTGCTGGAACCGTACGGCAGGCAGGTGGCGAAGGTGTCCCTCGACGCGATCGAGGAGCTCGCCGACCGCCCGGCGGCCAAGTACGTCCTCGTCTCCGCCGTGACGCCCACCCCGCTGGGCGAGGGGAAGACGACCACCACCGTCGGGCTCGGGCAGGCGCTGCGGCTGCTGGGGCACCGCTCGGCGGTGGCGATCCGGCAGCCGTCGATGGGCCCGACGTTCGGCATCAAGGGCGGTGCCGCCGGCGGCGGCTACAGCCAGGTGGTGCCGATGGAGGCGCTGAACCTGCACCTGACCGGGGACATGCACGCGGTGACCGCGGCGCACAACCTGCTCTCCGCCATGCTGGACAACCACCTGCACAAGGGCAACGAGCTCGACATCGACCCGCAGCGGATCACGTGGCGGCGGGTGCTCGACGTCAACGACCGGGACCTGCGCTCCATCGTGACCGGCCTGGGCGGGCCCGCCGACGGAGCGCCGCGCCAGACCGGGTTCGACATCACCGCCGCCAGCGAGGTGATGGCGGTGCTGGCGCTGTCGAACTCGCTGCACGACATGCGGCGCAGGCTGGGGCGCATCGTCGTCGGCTACGCCCGCGACGGCTCCCCCGTCACCGCGGAGCAGCTGCGGGCGGCGGGGGCGATGACGGTGCTGCTGCGGGAGGCGATCAAGCCGAACCTGATGCAGACCACGGAGAACACTCCGGTGTTCGTGCACGCCGGGCCGTTCGGCAACATCGCGCACGGCAACTCCTCGGTGGTGGCCGACCGCATCGCCGGGCGCTGCTCGGACTACGTGGTGACCGAGGCCGGGTTCGGCGCGGACATGGGCGCGGAGCGGTTCTTCAACATCAAGTGCCGCACCTCGGGCCTGCGCCCGGACGCGGCGGTGCTGGTGGCGACGGTGCGCGCGTTGAAGGCGCACTCCGGCAACCACCGGATCGTGGCGGGCCGCCCACTGCCGCCGGAGCTGCTGGCGGAGAACCCCGACGACGTGCTGGCCGGCGCGGACAACCTGCGCAAGCAGATCGAGAACATCCGGCTGCACGGGGTGTCGCCGGTGGTGGCGGTCAACGCGTTCCCCACCGACCACCCGTCCGAGCACGCGGCGATCCGCGAGGTCGCCGAGGCCGCTGGCGCGCGCGTCGCGGTGAGCAGCCACTTCCTCGACGGCGGCAAGGGCGCGAAGGAACTGGCGGAGGCCGTGGTGGAGGCCGCCTCCGAACCGAGCCGCTTCCAGCTGCTGTACCCGGATTCCGCGGACCTGCGCACGAAGATCGACACGGTGGCCCGGCAGGTGTACGGCGCCGACGGCGTGTCCTACACCCCGGCCGCGGCCCGCTCGCTGCGGGACTACGAGGCGAACGGGTTCGGCACCTTGCCGGTGTGCATCGCGAAGACGCACCTGTCGTTGAGCTCGGATCCGGGGCTGTTGGGCGCTCCGACCGGCTGGACGTTGCCGGTGCGGGAGGTGCGGGCCTCGGTCGGAGCGGGGTTCGTGTACCCGATCTGCGGTGACATGCGCACCATGCCCGGCCTCGGGTCGCATCCGGCGGCGGAGCGCATCGACATCGACGAGCACGGTCAGGTCGTGGGGCTGAGTTGACCGATCTCGGCGTGAGCGTGCGGGACTTCCTGGACGAGGTGGCCGCGCCGACGCCGTCCGCCACCGGCGGTGTCGTCGGCGCGGTCACCGCCGCAGCGGCGGCCGGGCTGCTCGCGATGACGGCCCGGCTGCGCCGGGACCCCACGCGGGCGGCGCAGGCGGAAGCGTTGCGGCAGCGGGCGACGGAGCTGGCGGGCGCGGATTCCGACGCCTACCGAGAGGTGCTCGCCGCGCAGCGCCGCGACCGGGACGATCCCGGCCGGAGCGCGGCGCTGGCGGCGGCGCTGGTCGGGGCGGCGGGACCGCCTGCCGCGCTGGCCGCACTGGCGGAGCAGGTCGCCGCGCTCGCCGCCGAAGTGGCGGCCGAGGCGACGCCCGCGCTGCGGGGCGACGCGCACACCGCCGCCGCGCTGGCGGCGGCCTGCGCTCGCGGCGCGGCGATCCTGGCGCGGATCAACCTCACCGCCGCGGGCGCGGACCCGGGCGCGGCCGACGAGGCCGACGCCCACGCCGCCGCGGCGGCCCGCCGCTCCCCTTGATCACCGCCAGGTGACCGGGAGTTCGTGCACCCCGTAGACGATCATGTCGGTGCGCAGCGGCACGTCGCCCGCGGGCACGTCCAGGCTCAACCCGGGCAGGCGGTCGAGCAGTTCGGCGTAACCGATGCGCATCTCGACGCGCGCCAGCTGCTGGCCGAGGCACTGGTGCACGCCGTGGCCGAAGGCCAGGTGCGGGCTGCGCGGCCGGGCCACGTCGAGCCGGTCGGGCTCGGGCCAGTGCTCCGGATCGCGGTCGGCTTCGGGGATGGACAGCAGGACGGTGTCCCCGGCGGCGATGTCGACACCGCCGAGCGTGAGGTCCTCGGTGGCGACCCGGGTGGTGCCGAGGTGCAGCACCGAGAGGTAGCGCAGCAGCTCCTCGACGGCGCCGTCCACCAGCGCGGGGTCGGCGCGCAGCGCGGCCAGCTGCTCGGGGTGTTCGAGCAGCGCGAAGGTGCCGAGGGCGAGCATGTTCGCCGTCGTCTCGTGCCCGGCGGTGAGCAGCGTGGTGGCGATGTCGACCAGTTCCAGATCGGTCAGCGCCGGGTCCGCGTCGCCGTGCACGAGCCCGGACAGCAGGTCGTCGCCCGGTGCGGCGCGCTTGCTCGCGACCAGCTCGCGCATGAACTCCCGCAGCTCCGCCCCGGCCCGCAGCCGCTCCTGCTCCGGGAGCCGGAAGTTCAAGCTGACCGCGGCGGAGCGCTGGAACCGGGCGCGGTCGGCGTAGTCCACGCCGAGCAGCTCGCAGATGACCAGCGACGGCAGCGGCAGGGCGAAGTCCGCGACCAGGTCGGCCCGGTTCCCGGCGGCCCGCATGTCCTCGATGAGCTCGACCGCCAGCTCCGTCACCCGCGATTCCAGCGCCCGCATCCGGCGGACGGTGAACTCGCCGATGAGCAGCCTGCGCAGCCGGGTGTGCTCGGGCGGGTCCATGAAGATGAACAGGCCGTGCCCGCTCGGCGTGGCGCTTTCCGGGGCGTGCGGGCAGGTTCCGGCGGCCACTTCCTCCGGGGTCAGCTGCAGCGCGTCGCGGTGGCGGAACTTGTCGGAGCTGAACCGGGGGTCGCCGAACGCCTCGCGGGCCTCCCGGTAGCCGGTCACCATCCAGGCGCGGGCCCCGTTGAGCAAGGTGATCGGCGCGACGGGCCCTTCGCCGCGCAGCCTGCCCAGCTCGGCGGGCGGGTCGAACGGGCACTCGCCCCGCTCGATCAGTTCCGGGGGCAGCGGCCGCCGCATCGCCGGTCGTGCCGGGACGGCGTTCGGGTCGGTGGTCTCGTCGGCAGTGGTCATGCGCAGTCCGGTTCCCGGGCGGCGTGCGCCGCCCGTGACGAGGGAGGTTCAGGTGGGTGCCGCGGGTCAGCGGGTGGGTGCGAGCAGCAGGCCGGTGAGGCTGTCGGTCAAGGCGACGCCGACCAGGTCCCAGTCCGCGGGTGCGCCGGTCTCGGCGGCGGCGCGCTCCTGCTCGGCGCAGGTGTGCAGGACCGCGAGCCGGGCCGTTTCCCGGCGGATCGCGGCGATCTTCGGCGGCAGCTCGGGCTTGTGCGCGGCCAGCGCCTCGTCGACCGTGCGCAGCAGCGGTTCCATCTCGGGCGCCCGCATCGGGTTGTCGCGCAGCACCGGGTCGGTGGCCAGTTGCGCGGTGAACCGCGCGCACCAGCTCGGATTGCCCAGGCCCGCCAGGTGCTCGACGTAGGGCAGCACCAGGCAGGCCACGTGATCGCGCGGGTCGTCGGAGCCGCTCGCCGCCTCGATCAGTTCCCCGGTGCGCCGGGTGATCGGTTCGCTGTGGGTGTCACTGAGGGCGCGCAGCAGGTCCTCGCGGGTGCCGACGTGGTAGGCCAGCGCGGAGTTGTTGGCCTGCCCGGCGGCTTCGACGATCTGCCGGTTGGACACCTCGGAGAGCCCGCGCTCGGCGAACAGCCGTTCTGCGGTGCGCAGCAGCAGCTCCCGCGTGGCGTCGGCCTGCTCGCGCCGGACGCCGGCTGCTCGACCGGGCCTGTTCCGCACCGTTTCCGCGTCCACGACGGTCATCGTCTCACCACCGCGGCGGGCTTCCGCCGAGCCCACCGGCGCGCGGCGGCGCGGGTGTCCTCGTCCGTCATCGATCTCCTCCATTAAGAAACCCATCTGACTTAAATGCTAGCGTAGCTTTAAGTCGGCTGCCTGCACAACGCGGCGGTGGACGTGAGCGGACCCAGCACCGGAGGAGGAGCCGTGCGGATCGAGATCGACGAGGACAGGTGCATCGGAGCGGGCCAGTGCGTGCTGGCCGCCGGGGACGTGTTCGACCAGCGCGACGAGGACGGCGTCGTGGTGCTGCTCGACGACTCCCCCGCCCCGGAGCGGCACGAGGGAGCCCGCCAAGCCGCGGCGCTGTGCCCGGCGGCGGCCATCGCGATCCAAGAGGACTGAAGGAATCCACTGAGGACGGAAATCAGTCCTCAGTGGATTCGAGTCGCGCCGCCGGGATCACCCGACGGCGCGGCGCCGAACTAGCCCGAGGTCTCCTCGTCGAGCCAGGACAGGTACGCGGGGTTCCCGCCGACGATCGGGGTGGCGATGACCTCGGGAACCTCGTAGGTGTGGTGCGCCCCGATGTGCGCGATCAGCGCGTCGAGCCGGGACGCCGGGGTCTTGACCTGCAACTGCCACTCGGGGTCGTCCTGCACCGCCCCGTCCCAGCGGTAGAAGCTGCGGATCGGCACCACCTGCACGCAGGCCCCGGCCCGCGCCTCGACGATGCCGCGGGCCAGTTCCGCCGCCGCCGCTTCGGAATCCGTGGTCGTCACGACCTGCACGTAGTCAGCCATGCCCCGAGGCTATCGCCGACGCCCGACCGTTCCGGCGCGAGCGCGACGGCTCAACCCGACAGGCCCAGCCGCAGGTGCTCGATGTGGTAGACGGCTTCGTCGAGCAGCTGGGCGACGTGGTCGTCGTAGAGGCTGTAGACGACGCTGCGGCCGGTGCGACTGCCGCTGACCAGGCCCAGCGAGCGCAGCAACCGCAGCTGGTGGGACACCGCCGACGCCTCCATGCCGACGGCCGCGGCGAGCTCGCCGACGGGCCGCGCGCCTTGGCGCAGTTCGCTGAGGATCAGCAGCCGGGACGGCGTGGCCAGCGCTTGCAGGGTCTCGGCCACCGAAGACGCCGAGACCGCGTCCAGCTTGGCGGCGGGCGCGACGCCCTCGACTCCATGACCCATGCGCGCAGTGTAGCCACGACCCCACCTGAACACCTGCACATCTGAACAGTCATTCATGTATCTTGTGTGGCGCCGCACCCCCGTTCCCGAGGAACCGCGATGACCACGCTCACCGACCGCCCCGCACCCGCCGGACGGGCCGCACCGCGCCGCCGAGGCCTGCTCGCCCTGCCCGAGAGCCGGTGGGCCGGGGCCGCGCTGCTGGCGTTCCTGCTCGGACTCGCGGTCGACCTCGGCGGCGGACCTGCCTGGACCTCCTGGGCGCTCTACCTGCTCTGCTACGCCACCGGCGGCTGGGAACCGGCCTGGGCGGGGCTGCGGGCGCTGCGCGAACGCACGCTGGACGTGGACCTGCTGATGATCGTCGCGGCGATCGGGGCCGCGAGCATCGGCCAGGTGCGCGACGGCGGGCTGCTCATCGTCATCTTCGCGACCTCCGGGGCGCTGGAGGCCTACGCCACCGCGCGCACCGAGGACTCCGTGCGCGGCCTGCTGGACCTCGCCCCGGAGACCGCGGTGCGGGTGCGCGACGGCGCGGAGCGGACCGTGCCCGCCGCCTACCTGGTCGTCGGCGACGAGATCCTGGTGCGCCCCGGCGAACGCGTCGGCGCCGACGGCGAAGTGCTCGACGGCCGCACCGAGATCGACGAGGCCACGATCACCGGTGAGCCGATACCCGCCGCGAAGGCCCCCGGCGACGAGGTGTTCGCCGGAACCCTCAACGGCTCCGGCGCGCTGCGGGTGCGCGTCGCGCGGGACGCCTCGGAATCGGTGATCGCGCGCATCGTGGCGCTGGTGGCGGAGGCGAGCGAGGCGAAGGCCCCGACCCAGCTGTTCATCGAGAAGGTCGAGCAGCGCTACTCGATGGGCATCGTGCTCGCGACGCTGGCCGTGTTCGGCGTCCCGCTGCTGTTCGGGGCGGCCGTGGCGGACGCGCTGCTGCGCGCCATGACGTTCATGATCGTCGCTTCGCCGTGCGCGGTGGTGCTGGCGACGATGCCGCCGCTGCTGTCGGCGATCGCGAACGCGGGCAGGCGCGGAGTGCTGGTGAAGTCGGCGGTGGTGCTGGAACGGCTCGCCGACGTCGAGCGGGTGGCGCTGGACAAGACGGGCACCCTCACCGAGGGGGTGCCGGTCGTCGCCGAGATCCACCCCGAATCCGGGCACGGCGCCGACGAGGTGCTGGCACTGGCCGCCGGAGCGGAACACCGCAGCGAGCACCCGCTGGGCCGGGCCGTGGTCACCGCCGCCCGCGAACGCGGCCTGCCGATCCCGGACGCCGCGGACTTCCGCGCCGAACCGGGGCGGGGCGTGACCGCGCTCGTCGCGGGACGGCGGATCGAGGTGCGCGGCCCCGAGCAGCGCTCGGAGCGCGTGGCCGCCGTGGAGTCCGCCGGGCGCACCGCCGTGGTGGTGCTCGCCGACGGCGTCGTCGCGGGCGTGCTCGGCCTGACCGATCGGATCCGGCCGGACGCCGCCGCGGCCGTGCGGTCACTGCGGGAGCTGACCGGCGCGGAGCCCGTGCTGCTCACCGGCGACCACGAACTCGCCGCCCGGCGCATCGCGGACGAGGCGGGGATCCGGGAAGTGCGAGCGGGACTGCTGCCGGAGCAGAAGGTCGCCGCCGTGCGGGAGCTCGGCGACCGCACCCTGATGCTCGGCGACGGGATCAACGACGCCCCCGCGCTGGCCGCCGCCCACACCGGTGCGGCGATGGGCCGGGCCGGCGCCGACCTCACCTTGGAGACCGCCGACGTGGTGATCGTGCGCGACGAGCTCGCCGCCGTCGCCAAGCTCGTCGACCTGTCCCGGCGGGCACGGCGCCTGGTCCGGCAGAACCTGGTCATCGCGGCCTCGTTCATCGCGGTCCTCGTGGTGTGGGACCTCGTCGGCGACCTGCCGCTGCCGCTGGGCGTCGCCGGGCACGAGGGGTCGACGGTGCTGGTCGGGCTCAACGGCCTGCGCCTGCTGCGCTCCCGGGCGTGGCGCTGACCCACCCGCGCACGCGCCGGGCTCATCGCGGATGATGTTTGCCGTCATCCCGAGTGGATACTCCAGAGCCGATGTACGAACACGGAGCACAGGAGGAACACCGCGACATGAGCGCCGAGGACGACGGCGGGACCGAGCGTTCCGGCGAGCAGGACGCGCCGAACCCCGCCGAGCAGGTCACGCTCGGCCTGATCACCGACCCGGACCTGCCGGAGCGGGTCGCCCGGCACCTCGCCGACGAACTGCCCGAACACCTCGGCGACGAGCGGGAGTGGACGGTCGAAGTGGACGTCGACCCGGTCACGGCGGGCCTGCACGGAACCCGGGACATCCTGCGCGCGACCCGGGACCGGTTGCAGCAGCGCAACTGGGACTACGCGATCACCTTCACCGACCTGCCGGTGCGGGCCAACGGCAGGCCGGTGGTGGCGGACGCGAACGTCGACGAGCACGTCGCGGTGGTGTCGTTGCCGACGCTCGGCGGCACCCAGCCCTACCGGCGCTCCCGGCAGGTCGTGCTGCAGCTGGCCGACGAGCTCACCGGCCGGGAAGGCGGCGCCGACCACCGGTACGGGCTGGACAGCGGGCTCACCGAGGTGGTCGCGCCGATCCGCCGGGAGGGCGAGCACGACGACGACGGCGAGGTGGACATCCGCTACACCGCCACCCGCACCCGGGGGCGGTTGCGACTGCTCAGCGGGATGGTGCGCACCAACCAGCCGTGGCGGCTGGTGTTCGGGCTGCGCAACGCCCTCGCGGCGGCGGTGGCCACGAGCGCGTTCGGCCTGTCCTCCAGCACCATCTGGCAGATCGGCGACCAGCTCGGCCCGATGCGCCAGATCATCGCCGCGGTGGGCTCGGTGGCCGTCCTGGTGGGCTGGCTGATCGCCGCGCACGGCCTGTGGGAGAAGCGCCGTTCGGACAGCCCGCAGGACCGCGAGCAGGTGCTGCTCTACAACACGTCGACGGTGCTCACGCTGCTCATCGGCGTCGGGGTCATGTACGCGGGGCTGTTCGTGATCAACGTGCTGGTCGGCCTGCTGCTGGTCCCGCCGAACCTGCTGTCGAGCACGCTGGGGCATCCGGCGGACTTCACCCGGTACCTGACGCTGGCGTGGGGGTTCACGACGATGGGCGTGGTCGCCGGCGCGCTGGGCTCCAGCTTGGAATCGGATGCGGCCGTCCGGCAGGCCGCGTACGGCTACCGCGAGGAGCAGCGCCGCCGCGAACGGGAAACCGAATGAGCCGCGTCCGCCGAATTCGCCGGACGGCGGTTCTCCCTCCGTCGAACATCAGGTGACCGCGCGCTTTTCCGCGCTCGACGAGCAGCGCACCCCGAATTGACCTTCGGCTGAACGGGTGACACCGAGCCGGGCCGCGGCGCACCGATCGGAGCAGCACCGAAACCGCCCCTCACCTGCGCATCCGATCGGCCGCCGCTGCCCGCCGGGTGAGCGCACTAGGCTGTTCGCCCGAAATGGGCGAAGAGCGAATGAGTCACACATAGTTGTGCGACGCAACCTTCCAGTTAGCCTCGCAAAGGAACTCGAAGCGGACTGAAAGGTGCTCAGGTGACCAGCACGCACGAGCAATGGGACATCGTTTCCGGAGTCGGGATCACCGCCCTCGCCGTGGCGGAAGGCCGCGCCGCCGAATCGGCCCGCGAGGACCGGCTGATCAACGACCCGTACGCCCGCGCCCTGGTGGACGCCGCCGACGCGCCCCAGCTCGCCAGCGCCGAAGCGCAAGAGCTGATGCGCGGCATGGTGTCGGACTACATGGGCGTGCGGACCCGGTTCTTCGACGAGTTCTTCCTGCGCGCCGCCGCGGGCGGTTGCGGCCAGGCCGTGATCCTCGCGTCCGGCCTGGACACCCGCGCGTTCCGGCTGGCCTGGCCGAGCGGCGTGCGGGTCTTCGAAATCGACCAGCCGAAGGTGCTGGAGTTCAAGGACCGGACCCTCGACGACATCGGCGCGAAGCCCGCCGCCGAACGGCACGCCGTCGCCGTCGACCTGCGGGACGACTGGGCGAGCGCGCTCCAAGACGCCGGGTTCGACACCTCGGTGCCCACGGCCTGGCTCGCCGAAGGCCTGCTGCCCTACCTCCCCGTGGACGCCGAAGCGCAGCTGCTCGACACCATCCACCGGTTCTCCGCGCCGGGCAGCCGCCTGTCCATCGAGCACGTCGCCGGTGACCGCGACCAGATGCTCGGCGACGAGATCCAGAAGGTCTCCGACCAGTGGGGCATCGACCTGCCGTCGCTGTTCAGCGTCGAAGACCGCCCCGACCCCGGCGACGTGCTCACCGGCAAGGGCTGGACCGTGCGCCGCGACCCCAGCATGGAGATCGCCGCCGGCTACGGCCGAACGTTCTCCGGCGTCCAGGAGATGTTCCACGAGCAGAGCCAAATGCTCACCGCCCGCCTGGAAGGCTGATCCCCCTGCCAACACGACATCGCCCGCCGGCCCCTTGAGGACCGGCGGGCGATGTGCATCGCACTACTGGCAAACCCTCACCTGCAGCAATGAAACCGTGCAACTGACAGTTGAAACTCACGCAGCGCTGACAAAGCCAGCCTGCGTCACCGACAACAGCCCCGTCTGTACGCGTAAGTGCTCAAGCGTCATCTGAGGCGAGGTAATCAATGTGTGCAAGGATCACGCCGCGTAGCCGGCATCCACGAGTTTTTGACTATTAAGAAGCCTCGGCACGCAGAGAGCGCTCGCAGGTCGCCCCGGCGGGCGAGGCAGATGCACGCGTTTTGAGGCAGGAACCCACAGGGATCGGCTCCAGACCGTACGTCGCGTTCTGGTCTGCTATCACCGAAGAAACGGTCGATGGCAGACTGGCGAATCAAGATCGACCGAGGTGCGCAGAGCTGCTACTTGAATCGTGGGGAGGCACTCGTCGTGACAGAGAGCGCCAGTGACGCAGGGCCATCAACAGTCGGGCCCTGGAACGCTGGGCGGAATCAGCTGGACGGACGAGTTGGAACGGCGGTGCAGGCAGGAAACGTCGGGGGTGACATTACGCTGAACATCGGCGCCCCGACCTCGCTAACGAGCACTGGGGTCGTGCCGACCCCTCCGAACCGCGTGGTGCCCCGTCCGGAGCTGTCCGACCGCCTGGTGGATAAGTTGCTATCCGACGAAGATGACGACGTGGTCGCGCTGGTCGGTGTCGCCGGAGCAGGAGGTTTCGGGAAGACCACCTTGGCTGCCGCTGTTTGCCGGCAAGAACGTGTCCTGCGGCAGTTCCCGGACGGCGTCCTGTGGGTGACCCTCGGCGAGCAGGTACAAGAAGCTGACCTGGCTGGGAAGATCAACGATCTGACCGTACGAGTCTCAGGACATCGCCCTCTGCTGACAGACCCCGAACAAGCTGGTCAACACCTCGGCGCGATCCTTGACAATGCAGAGTGCCTACTGGTCGTGGACGACGTCTGGCGGGCATCTCAGTTGGCACCGTTCCTACATGGCGGACGATCATGCCGTCGTCTCGTTACCACCCGGATGCGCGACGTGCTACCAACGGGCACGGCTCAAGTAGCGGTCGATGCTATGACACCTCAGCAGGCACGCACCGTACTCAGCGAAGGATTGCCCGCCAGCTCTGACAAGGCTTGGGAGCCACTACTTGCCCGCACTGGAGGGTGGCCGGTTCTCATGACACTGGCCAACCGGGCGGTCAGGAAGTACCTCCAGCGGGGTTTGCCAGTCCCCGAAGCAACAAAAAGGGTCGGAGATCGACTGGCGGCGAAGGGGCCAACTGCCCTGGATATCACCAATGCGAACCAACGCAGCCTTGCGGTAGCCGCCACCGTAGAGGTAAGCCTGTCGTTACTCGCCGAGGAAAACCATCACCTGCTGGAACGTTTCCTGGAATTGGCAGTGTTCCCCGAGGACGCGGTGATACCCCAACGCACGTTGGAAGTATTTTGGGGCCACACCGCCGGGCTCGACGACGACGATGTCGAGCAGCTCTGCATGCAGCTGGATGATCTTTCGCTAGTACAGGGCTACAGCCTTAACGCAACCCCCAGACTGCAGTTGCACGATGTTATTGGAGATTACCTTCGGCACCGAGCCGGCCTCCGCCTCACGTATTACCATCGATCACTCCTCGATGCCCATCGCGCAGAATTGACACGTACGAATGGGACGACGGCATGGTGGGAACTTCCGAGGAGCGAACCTTACCTATGGCGAACCCTCTCTCACCACTTACATCACGCGGATCGAAACGAGGAGCTCGACACCACCGTTTGCAATATTCGCTGGCTCCTCGCCGTCCTACACCGTGACGGCCCCGCCGCCGTGGAAAATGATTTAGCACATGTCAACGCCCCCCTCGGGGCGGCCCTGCGACGCGTCATCACCCAGAACGCACATTTGCTGGCACCAGTGGAACCTGACAATGCGCTCGCAGCCACTTTGCTGTCCCGTTTACATGGATACTCGGATCTAACTGACTACGTTGCCGCAGCGATCACGGCAGTACCTGGCCCCTATTTGTCGTCCGTCTGGCCTTTGCCGGACACACCGCATCCCGCCCTGCAACGAGTTCTCACCGGCCACCCTGAGCCGGTCATCACCACCGCGATCAGTCCCGATGGCACTTGGTTGGCCACTGGAAGCGAGGATGGCACAGTGCGCCTTTGGTCAGCCGAGGGAGCCTCAATCGCCACCCTGCACGGCCACAGCCACTCGGTCATGGCAGTAGTGATCAGCCCCGACGGCACCTGGCTTGCCAGCGCCAGTAGTGATCGCACCATTCGCCTTTGGGAGGGCGATGGGACCCCTATCGGCGCTCTAACTGGTCACACTCGTGGGGTTATGGCGGTGGCAATCAGCCCCGACAGCACCTGGTTGGCCACGGGGAGCGAAGACCGCACAGTGCGCCTCTGGTCGGCCGAGGGAGCCCCAATCGCCACCCTGCACGGCCACAGCCATGCGGTGACAGCTGTGTCGATCAGCCCAGATGGCACCTGGCTCGCCGCCGGAAGTCATTACGGCGCAGTTCGCACTTGGTCTTCTGACGGCAGCCACCTCGCCACCCTTACCGGACACACCGGCAGGGTCACGGCTGTGTCGATCAGCCCGGATGGCACCTGGCTGGCAACAAGCAGCTACGACGGCTCTGTTCGGCGCTGGTCTTCTGACGGCAGCCACCTCGCCACCCTTACCGGACACACCGACTGGGTCACGGCTGTGTCGATCAGCCCGGATGGCACCTGGCTGGCAACAAGCAGCTACGACGGCTCTGTTCGGCGCTGGTCTTCTGACGGCACCCATCTCGCCACCCTTACCGGACACACCGGGAAAGTCACGGCCGTCTCGATCAGCCTCGACGGCACCTGGCTGGTCACCGGAAGCGAGGACTGCACCGTCCGACGATGGACCGTGGGAGGAACAGAAACCGCCACCCTCACAAGTCACACGAGCACGATCACAACTATGGCGATCAGCCCAGACGGCAACTGGCTCGCCACCGGAAGCGACGAAGGAACCGTTTACCGGTGGGCGAATAATGGCAGCCTTGTCGCCACCCTTACCGGACACACCGGGAAAGTCACGGCCGTCTCGATCAGCCTCGACGGCACCTGGCTGGTCACCGGAAGCGAGGACTGCACCGTCCGACGATGGACCGTGGGAGGAACAGAAACCGCCACCCTCACAAGTCACACGAGCACGATCACAACTATGGCGATCAGCCCAGACGGCAACTGGCTCGCCACCGGAAGCGAGGACCGCACCGTACGCCTCTGGTCCTCCGATGGGGCGCCCATCGCCGCTTTGACCGATCACACCGATGCTGTAACGGCAGTGGCGATCAGCCCCGACGGCACCTGGCTGGCCACTGCCAGTCGTGACCGCACCGTGCGCCTCTGGGAATCCGATGGGACCCCTATCGCCATTCTGACTGGTCACTTCAATGGGGTTACATCGGTGGCGATCAGCCCGGACGGCACCTGGCTGGCGAGCGGAAGCAACGATCGATCCGCGCGATTGTGGCACCGAGAAGGAAATCACATCGCCACGCTAACTGGGCACACTAAGAGGGTCACGACTGTGAAAATTAGTCCTGATAGCCGCTGGCTCGCCACAGGAAGCGACGATGGAACTGTGCGACGCTGGGCTTCTGATGGCACACCTATCTCAACAGTGGCCGATCATTCGAGCAGAGTCACAGCTCTGGAAATCAGCCCCGACGACTCCTGGCTAGTCAGCACCGGCCACGACCGCATTGTGCGCCTGTGGAGCCAAAAAAAGGACATGTGCGTGTCTGCACTAAGGGTGGACGCCGATCCAGTGGGAGCCGGATGGCTTCCTGGAAGTTCGGAGTGCGCCGTGGCGGGCACTGCCGGTCCATACGTATTTCGAATCATTACGTAATTTCTCGACACAACAGGTTTTCGAACTATCCTTTTGCGATAATGCGACCTACCCGAAAGCGGAGCCTCAGCAAGACAACCGCTAAGGCTCCGCTAACCCCTAGTCCACCCCACACACCACGTAAAACCGAACCAACCCGGTCAGCGCACGACGAGGACGGGGCAGCGGGCGTGGTGGACGAGTTTGAGGGCTACGGAGCCGACCATCATGCCGGTGAAGGCGCCGTGGCCCTTGTTGCCGACGACCATCATGTCCGCCTGCGGGGAGAGCCCCACCAGTTCGTCGATGACGTGGCCGCGCACGAGGCGGGGCCGGATGTCGACCTTCGGGAACTCGGCCTTGATGGCTTCGGTCGTGTCGTCGAGCAGCTTGCGGGCGCGCTGTTCGAGCTCGGCGTCCGGAGTGGGCAGCCGGTAGCCGAACTGGACGGGCTGGTGCCACACGGTGATGGCGTGCACGAGTCCGCCCACCTTCGTGACGTACTCGGCGGCCCAGCGCAGCGCCCGCTTGGACTCCTCGGACCCGTCGATACCTGCTACCACGGTCTGCGGCATGATCGCGTTCCCCTCCGTCGCGGCCGGAAACCTTGATCGTATGGCACCGGAACGGGCCGTGCCACCGTCCTCGGACTCCTTATTGCTGGTCCACGGCCTGGACCCGGATCACGGCGGCGCCCTCTTCGTCGGAGGCGGCGAGGTCGACCTCGGCGCTGATGCCCCAGTCGTGGTCCCCGGCGGGGTCGGCGAAGATCTGCCGCACCAGCCAGCGCCGCGACTCCTCGGTGATCATCAGCATGGCGGGGCCGCGCGCGTCGGCGTCGGTGCCGATCTCGTCGTATTCGGCGAAGTAGCCGTCCAGGGCTTCCTCCCACGCTTCGGCGCCGAACTCGGGGTCGAGTTCGCCCAGCGGCGTGGTCCAGCGTCGGGCGGCGAGCTCGACGCGGCGGAACAGCGCGTTGCGCACCTGCACCCGGAACGCCCGCTTGTTCTGCGTGACGCGGGCCGGGCCCTCGTCGACCGGGGCGGCGTCGGCTGTGGGTTCGGCGCCGGGGTTGCGCAGCCGTTCCCACTCGTCGAGCAGGCTGGAGTCGACCTGGCGCACGAGTTCGCCGAGCCATTCGATGAGGTCGGTGAGCTCTTCGGTCTTCGCGTCGGCGGGCACCGTGTGGCGCAGCGCCTTGTAGACGTCGGCGAGGTAGCGCAGCACGAGGCCTTCGGAGCGGGCCAGGCCGTAGTGGTTGACGAACTCGACGAAGTTCATCGCCCGCTCGAACATGTCGCGCGCCACGGACTTCGGCGACAGCTCGTGCTCGGCGACCCACGGGTGGCCCTTGCGGTACATCTCGTAGGCCGCTTCGAGGATGTCCTGCAGCGGCTTGGGGTAGGTGACGTCCTCGAGCAGTTCCATCCGCTCGTCGTACTCGATACCGTCGGCCTTCATCTGCGCCACGGCCTCGCCGCGCGCCTTGAACTGCTGCGCGGACAGCACCTGCCTCGGATTGTCCAATGTGGACTCGATGACGGAGAGCACGTCCAGCGGGTAGCCGGGCGAGTCCACGTCGAGCAGTTCGATCGCGGCCAGCGCGAACGGCGACAGCGGCTGGTTGAGCGCGAAGTCGAACTGCAGGTCCACGGTCAGCCGCACCCGGCGGCCCTGCTCGTCGGGCTCGTCGAGCTGCTCCACCACGTCCGCGGCCAGCAGGGCGCGGTAGATCGCGATGGCGCGCAGGATGTGCCTGCGCTGCGCCGGGCGGTCCTCGTGGTTCTCGGTGAGCAGGTGCTTCATCGCCGCGAACGCGTCGCCGGGCCGGTTGATGACGTTGAGCAGCATGGAGTGACTGACCTGGAAGCTGGAGACCAGCGGTTCCGGTTCGGCCTCGACGAGCTTGTCGAAGGTCTTCTCGCTCCACGACACGAAGCCCTCGGGCGCCTGCTTGCGCACCACCTTGCGCCGCTTCTTCGGGTCCTCCCCCGCCTTGGCCAGCGCCTTCTCGTTCTCGATCACGTGTTCCGGGGCCTGCACGACCACGTAGCCCGCGGTGTCGTAGCCCGCGCGACCGGCGCGACCGGCGATCTGGTGGAACTCGCGCGCCTTCAGGTGCCGGGTGCGCACCCCGTCGTACTTGGTCAGCCCGGTCAGCAGCACGGTGCGGATCGGCACGTTGATGCCGACGCCGAGCGTGTCCGTCCCACAGATGATCTTCAGCAGGCCCGCCTGGGCGAGCTGCTCCACGAGCCGCCGGTACTTCGGCAGCATCCCCGCGTGGTGCACGCCGATGCCGTGGCGCACCAGCCGCGACAAGGTCTTGCCGAACCCGGCGGTGAACCGGAAGTCCCCGATCGCCTCGGCGATCTTGTTCCGCTGCTCGCGGGAGGCGACGTTCACGCTCATCAGGCCCTGCGCCTGCTCCATCGCGGACGCCTGGTTGAAGTACACGACGTAGACGGGAGCCTGGTTGCCGCCCAGGAGCTCCTCGATCGTCTCGTGCAGCGGGGTGAGCGCGTAGCGGAACGTCAGCGGGATGGGCCGTTCCGCGGAGCTCACCACGGCCGTCGACCGGCCGGTGCGCGCCACCAGGTCCTTCTCGAACCGGGCGACGTCGCCCAGCGTCGCCGACATCAGCACGAACTGGGCCTGCGGCAGTTCCAGCAGCGGCACCTGCCACGCCCAGCCGCGCTCCGGCTCGGCGTAGAAGTGGAACTCGTCCATCACGACCTGGCCCACGTCGGCCTGCTCGCCGTCGCGCAGCGCCAGGTTCGCCAGGATCTCGGCGGTGCAGCAGATGATCGGCGCGTCGGCGTTCACGCTGCTGTCGCCGGTCATCATGCCCACGTTCTCGGCACCGAAGACGTCGACCAGCGCGAAGAACTTCTCCGAGACCAGCGCCTTGATCGGCGCGGTGTAGTAGCTGCGCTTGCCGTCGGCCAGCGCGGTGAAGTGCGCGCCGGTGGCGACGAGGCTCTTGCCGGAGCCGGTGGGGGTGCTGAGGATGACGTTCGCCCCGGTCACCACCTCCATCAGCGCCTCCTCCTGCGCCGGGTAGAGCTCGATGCCCTGCCCCGTCGTCCAGGTCGTGAAGGCGTCGAGCAGGACGTCGGGGTCAGGTGCGCTGGGGAGGTGGTCCGTGAGCTTCATGGCCCTCGAATCGTCCCTGGCGCGCTCGTGCGCACCTCAGCCGGGGTCCGGTGCGGGCCGGGGGCCGACGAGCTGGACCGTCCGAGCCACCGGAACTCACTCCATCGAGTGAAAGGCGTCGGGCCGGGGCTGGATCGGCCCGGCGGGGATCATCGACACTGTGCGCATGCCGGAACGACAGGTGCGGTTCGTCGGCGGACCGCTGGACGGGCGCGAACAGGGACTGCGCGATTCCGAGGCGGTGCACGGCCGTCTGCTCCGCCACGTCCACCTGCACGACGGCCCCAAGATCGAAACCTGCTACCGCCTCCACTACGCCCCCGACTCGGGCTGGGAATACCACTTCAACGGCCACTGAGCCGCAAACCCAACCCCTCCCCCGCCTGCTTTGCCGCCGAATGCAGTGCCTTGCGGCGAAGCCGTGCAGTTGGGCTGCGAAGCAAGCCTGCCTGGCGACCGAAGGTCGTGCCTGTATGTGCGAAGCACATAGCCCACGTCGAAAAGCCCTCACCCGCGGGTTCTCAGTGAGCCTCTCGCGAGGACAGCTTTTTCCCTCGTGGCGGAGCCACTCGGGAAAAAGATCCCGCAGCGAGAGG